>JAYVNC010000030.1:0-2316 GCA_043758655.1 Novosphingobium sp. | reverse complement strand
ACATTGCCGCTTCGATGCTCGGGACACGGCCGAGCGTCGATGCATAGATCACCCTGCGCTGCAGCATCTTGGCTGTTTCCAACTCTGCCGTGAGCTTGGCGAGGCGGCGGCGAATTTGGGGCTCAGCCAGAACCGATTTCCCGTCGCGCATGGTGTGACGCAGAAGGTCGCGCAGCGCGATGAGTTTCTCTTCAAGTGGGCTGAAGGTGTAAAAGGTAAAGCGTTCATAATCGAGCGCCTCGCAGATATAGGTCCAGCCCTTGTTCAATTCGCCAACCAGATAGGCATCTTCGACAAAGATATCGTCGAGAAACACCTGATTGGTGACATGCTCACCCATAGTTTCGATCGGGTGGATCGTAATCCCCGGCTGATCCATCGGCACGAGAAAGACGCTGATCCCCTTATGCTTGGGCGCGTCAAAATCGGTGCGGGCTGCGAGCCAGTACCAGTCGGCGAAGTGGGCTGAGGTGGTGAACATCTTCTGGCCATTTATCCGCCAGCCATTGGCCTCACGCTCTGCGCGAAGCTTGAGCGCGGCGAGATCCGAACCGGCGTGCGGCTCAGAATAGCCGAGGGCAAACTCAACTTCAGCGCGCAAGATCTTTGGCAGGAATTCTTGCTTCAACTTGTCCGAACCATGGCGGATCAGCGTCTGCCCGACGCAGCCCACACCCTTGCCAATCAGTGGCGCACCGACCCGCGACAGCTCTTCGTTCAACAGATATTCGTAGATACCCGGGCGTCCCTGCCCGCCATATTCCTTTGGCCAGGACAGCCCGAGATAACCCCGCTTCGCAAGCTCCTTGTTAAAGGCCTTGCGCGCCGGTGTATCGGCAAGGATCGAATCGGATTCGCGTTCGGGACACATGATATCGTCAGCATCGGGCCATTGCCGGACCTCATCGAGAAACGCCCTGACCTCAGCCACAAATGCAAGTTGATCGGCATCGAAATCAAAATCCATTTATGCACTCCGCATTGTCATTTTGTAAGATATTTCACGAACGCGTCGGACAGTTGCTCGACCAGCTGATCGTCGGTGATCACCGGGGCATTGTTATCGAGATAGGCATCGATGCTGCCGACAATGATATGTTCGGCCACGAACATAGCGACCTCCAGGTCTTCGATCTTAATCTCGGTTCGGTGGTGCTGATAATAAGCGCGGATTGTATTGTAGAGGAACTTCTCGGTCGTCACGTTGCGGGATAGGCGGCCAAGCTTTGGAACCTCGCGCGGCAAACGCAGGAATATGAAACTGTATTGCTTGCGGGTCTCAAGGATCTTGCGGATGATTTCGCGCGCCGATTCTTCCAGCGGCTTGGCCATATTCTCAATCAGGCAATCGCGCAGCACCTCTGTCGCGTTCATCACCGCGCTTTCAACCAGCGCTGCAGCGATGGCTTCCTTGCTAGCGAAATATTGATAGAGCGAGCCAATGCTGACACCCGCAACTTCTGCGATCTTGTTGGTCGTCGCCGCATCGTAACCGCTTTTGAGGATGATCGACTCGGCTGCCTTCAAGATACAATCGACGGTAAATTGCGCCCGCTGTTGCTGCGGCACTTTGCGTGGGGCGAGTTGGGCTTCCATGGCACTCATAACATTTCTCGCCTCTCCCGGTGAGCGGTGTAACGGTAAAGAACAATGCCTGTGAGTCCAAACTAGGCTTGTTCCCCGGTCAGGATCGGCTGAGACAATCATGCTTCATCCCGGTTCTTCGCGTGTTCCGTTTTCGGCATCGCGAAATCCAATACTAGCGATGTCACAAAAACTGAAAATTTGCTCACATTAAACTCGCATTTGCCAAGGCAGGCGAAGGTTAGGGCTCAACAAAACCCAGATCGGCATGCAGCATTGTGCCGTTGAGCACCGGGCTATGGGCGGCATAGTAGATCGTCTCGGCAATCTCCTCAGGTTCAATGAGGCGGTTTTGCGTCACCAGCGACGCAAGATGGTCAAGCGCTTCCCCGCCATAGCTACACAGCATCTCGGTTTTGGTGAAACCGGGGCAGACACAGGCGGTGTGAATGCCCGTGCCAGCCAGATCCTGCGCCGTGCTTTTCATAAGGCCAGCAATAGCATGTTTGCTGGTCACATAGGCCGCCATTCCCCGGGTCGCGCGATGGCTAAGGGTGGACCCAACATAAATGATCGACGATCCCGCTGACATGGAGGGCAGCACGAGCCGATTAAGGATAGCGGGCGCCACGACATTGATTTCGAGCGAATTTCTGAGACCCTCAATGTCGATATGCGCGACATCGCCGGGTAGTTGGAACGCGCTATTGTGGACAAGGCAGACCCGCTCAG
>JAYVNC010000029.1:0-2316 GCA_043758655.1 Novosphingobium sp. | reverse complement strand
CCGCACTCACGATTGGGCTTCCCAATTGACCAGTTGACCGAGGAGCACATGGCGCTGGTTGACGGTATTCATATGCACACGCTGTGCGAGCAGGACTTTGAGCCCTTGCGGAGCACCTGGGACGCCGCTTTTGACCATCTTGAACCCCATTTCGGCCAGTTCAAATGGATCAACTTCGGCGGCGGTCACCACATCACCCGCGCAGACTATCAACGCGATGATTTGGTGCAGTTCTTGTGCGATGTGAAGGACGATACCGGCGCCGAGGTTTACCTTGAACCGGGCGAGGCTGTGGCGCTCGATGCTGGCATTTTGGTCGGCACAATTCTCGATTGCCACGATAACGGAATGCCGGTGGCAATCACCGATATTTCATCCACTTGCCATATGCCCGACGTGATCGAAGCCCCCTATCGCCCGGCGATGTTGGGCGAGCTGGGGCAGGGGCAAGCGGTGCGGCTGGGCGGGCCTTCTTGCCTAGCGGGCGATGTGATTGGTGACTACGTTTTGCCGATTGCGTCACAACCTGGCGCGCGGTTCGCTTTCCTCGATCAGGCGCATTATTCGATGGTAAAAACCACCAGTTTCAATGGTGTGCCGCTGCCTTCGATCTGGCTGTGGGATTCGGAAACCGACGCGCTCGAATGCGTCAAAAAGTTCGACTGGGAAACGTTCCGCGACCGGTTGAGCTGAGCCTAGCGCGCCCGTTCATTCAGTTCCGCTGCCAGATCAATCAGCGTTCCGAATTGATCTATAGTTTTCGCTAACAAATCCCGATCCTGTGACGATTCAAGCGAGCCGCTTTCAAACAAGTTGCCGCTTTCGAGCACGACAATCAGCTGGCCGCCATTGAAAAGGCAGCGGATTTTCTCTCCGGCAAAGGCCGCCTCAACCGCCATCAGCTTTTCTACATAGGCCGGGTGAACCAGATACCGCGCCTCAACCTGATCGTTTGACCACACTGCAAACTCCTCACCAAAGCGAGGATCGACCATAGCGACCTTTCCCAGCACCATCCCGCCTAGCGAAATTTCATCCTTTTCACCCAACAGCCCGAACAGCCGCTTGCGCTGCCCCGCGCGCTCAACCAACGTCACGCCGTTGAACCGGCGCGCGAAGCCAATGGTGCTGATCGATCCGTCAAACACCGTTTCCCAGTGCGACGATTTGCCCGAGCTGCGCTCAACTTCCAGTTTGCCTTCATAAACCTGATAGGAATGTTCGCTGATATTTCCGACCCACAGGTCTTCAAAGCTGGAGCGTTCGAACGCGGGGATCATGCCAAAGGTTTTGACCAATTCGAATTCTGCCCCGGGCGAAACGACAAGCGAATATTCCATATCGAGCGCTTGGGCGATGGCCTCGTTCATTCCGCCTTTAATCGTGCTGATCGCCGATCGCTTGGACCATTCAGCCCAGCCAAATCCGCCTGCGCCAACGAAAAATCCGAACTGCAGCGCATGGCCGACGCCCCAAGGTGAAAGAAACACGATGAGGAAAGCAACAGCGCAGGCCGCAATGATCGCAACCTTCTGGATCTTCGCAGCCTTCGCCTTCGCCGCATCGCGCATCGCGTTTTGCCCGACGAGCCATTGACCGAGCGGCCCTGCCATCAGCACATCAGGATCAGGGCGGGTTAGCATTTATGCAGCTTTCGCAATCTATCGGGTTATGTAACAAGTTCTGCCACGCCGCGCGGCATAAGGGGAGTCAGTTAACATGGGCATTATCATCGGTCTGGCCATTGTGGTGGTTCTGGCACTTCTGTTGATCGGAACCTACAATCGGCTGGTGTCCCTGCGGCAGTCGGTCAACCAGGGACAAGCTGATATCGACGCGCAATTGCGCCAGCGGCATGATCTGATCCCCAACCTCGTTTCCACAGTAAAAGGCTATGCCGCGCACGAGAAGGAAACTTTCGATGCCGTGATCGCCGCGCGCAATCAGGCAGAGGCTGGCGGCGGGGCGAATGCTGGGGCAGAGGCTGCGCTCGGCGCATCGCTCGGCAAGCTGTTTGCTCTTGCCGAAGCCTATCCTGACCTGAAAGCCAGCGTCAACTTCCAGTCGTTGCAGGGCGAACTGGCGGACGTTGAAGATAAACTCGCCGCATCGCGCCGCGCGCTCAACGCTGCGGCGGCGCGGTATAACGCTGGCAGGGGGTCATTTCCGGCTGTCGTCTTTGCCTCGGCGATGGGCTTTGCCCCCAGCGAGTTTCAGCGAATCGGCGAGTCGGAACGCGACGTGGCTAATCTGCCAAAAGTTGATTTCTGATCGGTTACTGAAACCCCCGCCAAGCCCGCTGGAAACTGCGGTTTT
>JAYVNC010000028.1:0-7374 GCA_043758655.1 Novosphingobium sp. | reverse complement strand
AATAGCCATACGAATCTGCTCGGCGGCCATCGCTCGCAGAGGTGTTCGTTGCCACCCACACGTCGTTGCGATCATAATAACCGGTGGTGCCTGCTGGGATCCACTGGCCTTGATTGTCATACCGGCCATTGGCCGTGCTGCTGACCCAAATGCCGTTCGAATCATAATAGCCCTTTGGCGCGCCATCGACCCAGTTGCCGTCGCGGTCATAATAACCGCGCGCATCGGCGCTGCTCACCGATGTCGCATGCCAACGGCCATTGGTGTCATAATAACCGTAGGAATGGCGGCAATCGTTGTCAGGCTTGGCGATCTGGTTCCCGGCAATCGCCCCGCCAACGCCGCCAATTACAGTTCCCAGCGTCTTGTCCCCGTGTCCTGCGATAACATTGCCAAGAATGGCACCAACCGCACCGCCAGCGACCGTGCCGAGAACGCGACCAGTACGCTGCTTTTCGCAAGAGGCTTGCGCCGAAGCAACCGAGGGAATCAGGGTTGTTGCCAGCAGCATGCTGGCGATAATTGTTTTACGCATGATTTATAACTCCTTTGACGAGCGCGTGCTCGAAGATGCGGCAATAACACCCCGCGCTCGCAAATGTTCCGTATGGTGCACGGAAAGAGCGGCTATCCGGCGCTCCTCAAAGTACCAAAAAACAAGAAAGGGCGCTGGTCGGGTCCACGCCAGCGCCCTTAACCGTAACATCAGAGAGAAGATTTAGATCTTGTCGCCCAACGCGCGTTTAATCTTGGCGGACGCGTTCTGCAGATCGCCTTTGGCCTCCTGCGCATCACCGCGCGCTGTCAATGCTGGATCATTGGTTGCTTCACCCAAAGCGCGTTTGGCCTTGCCAATCGCTTCGTTGGTTTCGCCTTTGATCTTGTCGGTCAGTTCACCCATGTCAAATCTCCTTTAAGTCTCCCACGGCTTTGAAAACGCGTAAAGTTTGAGGAGGTTCCGGGCAGTTCAAATTTTTGAGGAAGAAAATTAGACCGTGTGTTGAGGGACTTCTACGTCACAATGCTCGCCTCTGTTTCATCATATAGCCCGGCGGATGACGGACGGCGTGAGCATTCGCCCGAAGCCCATTCGCGCACATTTAACGATGAGCCTAGGGATCCACCATCCGCGCGGATGCCAAACCTTCGGGCCGGCGGGGCAAATGTGTGGCTCTCCCTTTTGTTTATTTTCTATCGCAGGCAGACGCTACGCTTTCCATACGCGGGGAGCGTAACCTCCTGTAAACTTGCAACTGCTAGGGTCTATTCCATCACTAAGGAAATATGCCCGAAGGAAGCTGGAAGCGCGATGTCCGAATGGAATGAAGGCGATGATCAGATCGGGCGGCGCAAAAGCCGCCGAGCGCTGTTTCGCGCCGACGTTGATTTTGGCCACAAAGGCAGGCGCTGCAAGGTTTCGATCCTCGATCTTTCGGTTCACGGAATCAAAATTCGCGCGATTCACAAGCTGACGATCGGCGATGAATTCTGGATGAAACTCCCCGGCCTTGCACCGCTTTCAGCGCGTGTAGCCTGGGTGCGAGATTTCGTGATCGGCTGTGAATTCGTCACCGCGCTGCATCCGGCGATGTTCGAAGCCATTTTGCAGGGAAAATTGATGGTTGAGCTTGAGGGCGATGCCAGACGGGCCCGCCGCGCCGGGAAAGCCAAACTGGTGGCGGTTTAACGCTAAACCTGACCGGAATGACTAAGCCGAACTGGCGAGAGCGCGCCAATGGGGAGCGTTGAGGGGAAAGTACCACCCCACCTGCGTTTTGTTATCGCGATCCTGATTGTGCTCGTGATAGATTCAAATTTGTAGCTGCAATGTCGAGAACAGGGTGATTGGTGGCGGCGCTGCTGCTGGCGCGAGACTAATTCTGATCAGGCGGCCAAGGCCAACCTTGCTCGGCCGTCACCCTTGGCTTTGTAAAGAGCTGTGTCGGCCCGTTGCAAGACCTCATCAATGGTCCCGTCGAACAAGGCAATACCAGCGCTCGCGGTGACGTGAAACGTGGTGCGCCCATTGGTCATCTTGGCCTTCGCAAAATTGTCGAGGATGCGCTGGCAAATGACCTGCGCCTGTTCGATTGTGGCACCGGGCAGCATGATGGCAAATTCCTCACCACCCAGCCGGGCCAGCGTATCGGTCGAACGGATCGCTTCTTCGCCGATCTGGGCAAACAGCCGCAGCACCTTATCCCCGGCTGCGTGGCCGTGGCAGTCACTGACCCGTTTGAAATGATCGAGGTCAATCAGCGCAAGGCATCCTGCTTCGTGGGTCGCCTCCAGACTGCGCGCGACATCAAAAAACGCCCGGCGGTTCGGCAGGCCCGTAAGCACATCGCTTTGCGCGGCAACGGACAGTTCGTTTTCCAGATGCCGCCTCCCGGTGGTCTCGCGTACCGTTCCGACAATACCGATCGCCATGCCCGTTTCATCGGGCCGGGCGCGGCCAATAGTCTCAAACCAGCGGCGTTGGCCATCATTGGTGGCACCAATATATTCAACCACCACTGGGTTTGTCTGCGATTTTAACATCCGAACATGGGTTTCGCGCATGATGTCATGAAAACTGGGATCGATCAGATCCATCGCGCTTTTGCCGATCAACTCCTCGGCGGTTTGACGCCCGTAATGCCGGATTGACGGGGAAATATATGTCAGAATTCCTTTGAGATCCATTGCGACGACGACGTCTGTCACATTGTCGGCAAGAATGCGGTAGCGTTCTTCGCTTTCGCTGATCAGACCAGTCGCGCGTTTTTGTGCATCGAGAATGGTCGCAACCGGCAGAAGAGTAAGCGCCGTTGCACCGAGATAGAATTGCATAAACTGTGTGATAAAAGTTGGCGTCGCGTGGACCAGTGCGATCGGTCCCATCCCCTGGGCGGTAAAATAACAGCTGATCGCAGAGAGCAGCATAATGCCAATCGCTGCGCCAACATGGCCAGCGCGAATCGTAAAGATAATCAGCGCCAAAACTGGCAAGAACAATAGCGGCAGGGATTGCTGTGAAAACGCGAATGCGATTGTCGCCAAGGCACCCAGAAATACCGCCATATCGCCGAAGTCACCGCGGCGAAACGCGCTAGCGAACCACCGCTTCACATCGCCACGTATCCAATGGAAGGTGGCTGGTGCAAAAATCAGCATGCCAAGGCCCCGACCAAGATACCAATCTCTGTAGTTGGTCACAAGACCAGTCCCCGTTGATTGACTGACAGTAAGTGCGCCAAATAGGCCGGAAATAGCCGGACTTACGACGCAGCCGACAAGCAAAAACCATACAAATGATTTGGCTGTCTCAGCGGGCTGCTGGTCTACGCGGCGCAAGATCGCTGCCGTGAGCAGAGCTTCACCCACATTGATCATCGCTAATGGGAGAGCAGCGAGCCAGCCAACGCCAAACAGTCCAGTCGCAAAGGCAGAGGCAACCGCGCAGACCAGACCCAGTTCAAACCGCCGATCTGTTGTGGAACTGGCCAGTTTTATAGTTAGAAGAGCGGTTGCTACCCAAACCAAGGAAACGCCGCCATTGAAGCGGGTTAGCGCAATAGGAACCGCCGCTGCGATAAAATATGCGAGCCCGAACCCTAGAATTGATAGCGCCCTGCGTATCATCACGCGATCATGCACGGCATCATTGAAGTTATAGTTGACATACCCCTTAGGGAACGCCGCACGTTTGGCGGCAAATAGGTGCAGTGTCGGCGCGCTCGCATGCGCAATCAGGACGATTGATTCACCTGCGCGAATGCCTAGTGGTGTCGCCGATAAAACAGACCGTTCGCGCCAAACATTGGAGATGCTCGTCGATGGACCCCTTTCTGCTGATCGACCGTGAAGGCCCGGTCGTCACCGCCACTTTCAATCGGCCGAATGAGCGCAATGCCATTTCAGAAAGCGCCTATAGCGATGAAATTGCAGAGTTTTGCAAAGCAATCGCGCGTGATCGGACCGTGCGGGCTATTGTCCTCACTGGGGCTGGTCAAGCATTCTGCGCGGGTGGCAATATCAAGCATTTGCAACAGCGATCAGGCCTGTTCGAAGGGTCAGCCTATCAGATCCGCAATAATTACCGCGCATCGGTGCAGCAGATTGCGCCTGCTTTGCACGAACTGGAAGTTCCGGTGATCGCGGCGATCAACGGATCGGCGATTGGCCTTGGCCTCGATATTGCCTGCGCCTGCGACATCCGATTGATGGCAGACAGCGCGGTGGTGGCAGAAAGCTATGTCAAATTGGGGATCATCCCCGGGGGCGGCGGCGCATGGCTATTGCCGCGGCTGATTGGCCCGCAACGCGCGGCGTTGATGACGCTTATAGGCGATGCGATGGATGCTGCCAAAGCACTCGAATATGGGCTGGTGGCAGAGGTTGTCCCGGCAGATCAGCTGCTCAATCGCGCGCAGGAACTGGCGCGCAAGATCGCCGCTAACCCAGGCCACGCCACCCGCATGGCGAAGCGGCTGATGCGTGAGGGTCAGGACATGAAGTTCGACACCCTGATGCACATGGCAGCCGCATTCCAGGCGCTTGCGCACCACACGGAGGACCACCATGAGGCGGTCGAAGCGTTTCTGGCCAAGCGCGCGCCGGAACTAAAGGACGCATGACAGCGGTAATGGGCATGGACGCCCTCGTTGGCAAAAAGGCGGTGGTCACTGGGGCAGCTTGAGGAAACGGGGAAATTTAGTGAATAGTGGGTCATTTCCTGTCGCGCTGATTTGTGATTCAAGCTGTCTACTGATTTGAAGACGAGCATAGGATAGACCACTATCGCAGGATTTGCGGTTTCGTTTTTGCTGTGTGGTGGATCGGGTTCTGCGGGCCAGATCGACTGGCTGATGCCGCGGATCAAACAGAAGAAAGACCTGACGCTGCATGAGATACTGGGCGAGCTAGCGCAATGAGCGGTGTACTGCGGCACGAAGGCATCGTTGCAGTCACAAGGGCAGCCAAGCACGCAATTTGCTCATGACGTCGGGCATCAGGCTGTTCTTCTTGCCACCCAACTAGCCCAACCTGAACTCCATCGAGGAGATATTCTCAAACTCATACGGCTCCTGCGATATGCTAACGAACGCACCGTCGAAACAACATGGCGGTGCATCGGAAAACTGCTCGGTTACTTCCCCCAAGCGTGTGCTCCAAATATATCCGAGGAGCAGGATATGCCTTGATCTAAATCAGAAGGATTTCAGCCGCAGACACGGCGGGTAAGGTAACAGGGATTGGGAGTCGGCACGTCCACTTCGGGTTATTGTTGATGATTGATGCGGTCGAGGTAGCGGCGGACAACGCTACCGCCAACCTCGACGATCTCGCGCTCTTCAGCTCGGACCCGCGCGGTAGGCCCGCCGATGGCAAGCACCATCGCATGCGCGTTGGCGCGCGGTGGCAGCGCCCATGCAACCGCGCCGACGCTGGGTCGGCACATATCATAGCCAATCCCGTAACCGGCCATTCGAATATGATGAATCTGATCAAGGGTTTTTGTGGGGTTCGCCTTCGCTGCAATGTGGAATGTACGGCGATTGTAGCGGCACATCAGCTTGGCGATGTCGCGATCTGGCAGTCGGCTGAGCGCGGTCAGCCCAATCGTTGAGCAGAATAACGGCGCACATTCACCGGGCTCCATCTCAAGGCCGAATTGCCGATCGCCGCGACGGACCTTTACGAATAGCATTTCCAAATCGTTCTGGCAGCTTAGTGACACACTCTCGCCTGTCGCAGCGCCGACCTCATCGACCAGATCGCTCAGATCATCTGTCACGACGCCATGATTGCCGATCCAGGCACCTAAGTTCGTGATGCGCATCGTCGGGAAATAACGTCGTTTCAGGGGATCGAAGGCGAGATAGCCACAGGACCTCATGCTCTTGAGGATCGCAGTAGTACTTGACAGTGGGTATTCCAACGAACGGGCTATCTGCGTTGCGCCTGCTGGCACCTGTTTTTCATCGAACCAGGAAAGCACAGCGAAAACACGCTCTACTGATTTGATAGCGTCATCATCATTGATCGACATTGGCGGCACTTTATCGGATCCCGCTTAGCGCTTTGCTCTAACCCAGTTGTCGGACAGGGCCGGATCGCCGCGACCTGAATAGCGCGCGACATCAGGCCAAGCGAACACGGGACGTGCGCGATCAAACTCTCCCGCCTTCAGCGGATGACGGCCGAATTTTGAATAGGTGCTGCTGCCATAGTCCTCAATCGCTCTCGGAGCAGTGATGTATGGCTTTGCAGGATGGTAGGCGATAACCTTATCGGGCGCTATTCCGCGCTCGACCCAGTTTTCAATCGCGCTAATCCAGTCAAATTCACCGCCACCATCACCGCCCCGGCAATGATTGATTCCTGGCGGGGTAAAGAAGCGGAAGAACTCACTAGTTGATTCAGCCCCACCGTTGGCGCGCTGCGCGGCCTTATAATAATCTATCGAAGCTTCGACCGGAATATTGTTATCATTCCAACCATGAAAAAGGATCAGTTTCGCCCCCGCCTTGCGGAGACGCGACAGGTCAGGATTGACCGGATTGTAGGGAATGCCGGTCAGGTCGAGCCGCTGTGGATCTTTGTCAAAGTCGAAATCCGTTGGCCTGAATGTGGGCCCTCCCGGAGCGCCAAGCGCGTAGCCCGCATAACCCGTCATCGAGGAGCCTGCGTAACTGGCTTGTTTACCCGTCGGGTTTACCCAGCCAAAGTAATTGACCCACTGATCTTCAGACCCCCAGGGCATACCCCAGTACAGCTTTTCGCCCTTTGAATTGCGTGCGCCATCGCGAAATTTTTGGACGACGTCGGCCTGCGCCGGGCTGAGACATTGCGCTGCATCCTGACCTGGTAAGCAGATCAACGATTTGGGTTCAAAAATGCAGGAGGCAGGATCGGTCAAGATGCCATCCGCCAAGCCGTCCTTCGCATCACACATCTTGAGCACGGCTTTGTGAACAAGATCAACTTTGGCTGCTGTCAGGATGGCAGATCCGTCTTTCGCGGTATTTGAACGCGTATTCCATTCAAGGAAGTACGGTGTGTCACCCACTTCGTCATAGACCGGCGCGCCCGCAACAATTCCATCGAAATCGTGGGGAAAGCGCTGGGCTTCGACCATTGCCTGCCGACCTCCGGTGGAGCAGCCAACGAAATAGTTTACCGATGCGCGCTTGCCATAGAAATAACCGACAAGTTCTTTCGCAGCTTTTGCGGTCAAATGTGTCGCGCGGTAAGCGAAGTCAACTTGGCCCTGCGGATTGTTGTAGGCAATGACGTGACCCCCTGATTTTCCTCCAACTTCGATTAGAGTCCGGCCTTATGGAAGGACGGACTGATGAAGCGGATACGATTTACGGAAGAGCAGATTAT
>JAYVNC010000027.1:0-7387 GCA_043758655.1 Novosphingobium sp. | reverse complement strand
CTGACGCGGATGGTCAAGGAAGGCAACGAGCAGACGGAATTCAGCCGAAGAAATCGCCACAACCGCGCCTTCGTGATCAATCAGGCGGCGCTTAAGCGGATCGAGCAGCCAGCCTTCAAAAGCATAGGCTTCCTCCTCAGCCGTATCAGCCGCATTGCGCCCCGCGCGGCGCAGCACTGAGCGGATGCGCGCAATCAGCTCGCGCGGCTCAAACGGTTTGACCACATAGTCATCCGCGCCGATTTCAAGCCCAACGATCCGGTCGGTCGCCTCACCGCGCGCGGTGAGGAAGATCGTGGGGATTTGTTGCGATTCGGCAAGAAAACGGCACAGCGACAGGCCGTCTTCACCCGGCATCATGATGTCTAGCAGCACCAGATCGGGCCGTTGATCGCGCAGATATGCGCGCGCCTCGGCGGCGCTAGCGGCCTGACTCACGCTGAACCCCTGCCGAGTAAGGTACTCGGCAAGGGGTTCGCGCAAGGCGGCTTCGTCATCGACGAGCAGCAGTGTTTGGGTCAGATCATCGTTCATTGTGCGCGCCTGTCATGTGTTGGAACATGGCAGGTTCGATTGGTTTTGTCAGTTGCCGGATGGCGCTGACATCGGAGCTGGCATCGGGCCTTCACGCATGCCGCCCATTCCGCGCATTCCCTTCATCTTTTCGTGCATCGCTTTCATCGCGGCGCGGCGCTCGTCAGGCGTGAGTTTACCGTCATGGTTGGCATCCGCCTGGTCAAAATGCGCCATCGCTGACCCGACAAATTCATCGCGGCTAACCGCGCCATCTTTGTTGGTATCTGCCATCTTGAGCATGACCATGCCCATCATCGGCATTTCGCCGCGGCCTTCGTGGCGCATCGCGCCACGATCACCCATGCCACGGTCTTTCATACCATCGCCAGCGCGGCCTTGACCCATTCCGCGCTCGCCCATTTTGCGGGCATGGCCAGCGAGAAATTCGGCCTGCGAGATTGCGCCATTGCCATCCGTGTCCATCTTCTTGAAATGCTCAATCTGGCGGGCTTCGCGGTCGCCCGCATCGATCTTGCCGTCGTGATTGGCGTCCAGCTTGTCAAACATAGCGTTGGCGTGGGCAGAAGCTTCGGCGCGGGTGACAGTTATGTCTGCCATCGGGCCCATCATGCGATGGCCAGTGGCTTCAGCGGCGAAGGCTGCAACGCCAGCCCCAGTAACGGCGAGCACGGCGGCAGAGATTGCGAGTGTTAATTTCTTCATCTTCGATCCTTTGATCGTTGTGTCCAAAAACCACACAGCCCTGAGAGAAAGGGGAGGGGCCCGGGGCTGTGTGGCCGAACACCCGCTCTAGCCTCCGCATGTCGCAGACTTATGCCGGGTTTCCGCTTTATTGTCGCGATTTGTCGCGGAGTGAAAGCGCTGTTCACACCGCAGCAAGTCAGCGCGGCCGGTGTTCGGTTCCCATGCCGCATGTTATGAAAACGGCGGTCGCTTGATCGGCAACATCGGCGGTGTGCCAGACACCAGCAGCATTGATCGCATAGTCCCCCACGACAAGCCGGGTACGTTGGGTGGTGCCATCGGGACGTTCCTGAATGATCGTCATCTCTCCTGCCAGGCACAGCACAACTTCAGCGCCAGCGGGGTGCATTTCCCATGAGGTCCAGCTTGCGCTGAAGTGGCTCATGGTCACCAATCGCCCTTCGGAGCCATCATCCAAGTGGCGCGCGGAATAGTCCATGTACCATTCCATCGCACCGGTAAATTCAGGCTGCGGGTGCGCCGAGGCATCGAGCCCAAGGTGGATTGGGAACGTCTCGAGCGGCTGGCCTACCGCCATCAGGCCGGAGCCGTTGTCATCAAAAAAGCGTTGAGCTTGTTGCCATCGGGATCGCGGAAATAGGCGGCATGGAAACCCCCGCCGCGCGGCCCCGGTGGGCCTTCGCAAGTGCCGCCATTGGCCATGGCTATATCGTAAACCCGCTGAACCAGCGCCTCATCCTTGACCTCAAGCGCGACCATAACCCCGTTGCCGACAGTGGCCGGGTTGCCATCGAAAGGTTTAGTCAGACCGATCCCAGCGCCGCCGCCAGGCACGCCCCAAGCGATGAATTGTTCGTTGTCCATCATCCGCCCGCAGCCGAGCTCGGCAAATATGGCGTCGTAAAATTTAGCCCCCTGTTCGCGGTTATTGGTGCCGAGTGTGACATAGCCGATCATCGCTTGTTCTCCCTAATCCCTCGAGTCGCCATAGAACATTACAGGAACATTATAAATCCTACAAGGGTGCACATTGCACCTCGAGCCAGGCCTTTGCCGCGCCATCAAGCTGCGGCCCGATGACTTTCAGCACCTGCGCGTGATAGCCATTCCACCAAGAAATCTCATCGATGGTGAGCAGGGTGCGGTCCACCAGCGCGCGCTCAATCGGCGCGAGGGTGAGCGTTTCAAAGCCCAGCCATTCACCTTCGCCGCCCGCAATCTCGCGCGGTTCGACTAGCACCAGATTTTCGATGCGTATGCCGTATTCGCCGGTTTTGTAATAACCCGGCTCGTTTGACAAAAACATGCCCGTGAGCAGCTCCTGATCAGTTCCGGCCTGGCCTCCGGCTGACTTAGCGATGCGCTGCGGCCCTTCGTGGACCGCGAGGAATGAGCCAACCCCGTGGCCAGTGCCATGCGCATAATCGAGCCCCGCCGCCCAGAGGAATTGCCGTGCAAGAACATCGAGTTGGCTGCCCGCAGTGCCCTTGGGAAAATTGGTGCGGGCGAGCGCGATGTGGCCCTTGAGCACGCGGGTGAAACGGTCCTTGACCTCGTCAGGCGCAGTTCCCGGCCCGACCCAGACGGTGCGGGTAATATCAGTCGTGCCATCGGGATATTGCCCCCCCGAATCGCACAAAAAGACGCTTGAAGGTTCGAGCCTGCGATTGGTTTCCTCGCTCACCCGGTAGTGAACAACAGCCCCGTTTGGCCCCGCGCCAGAGATGGTGTCGAACGACAGATCGCGCAGATCGCCGCAATCCCGGCGGAACTGGTGGAGCGCTTCGGCGGCGGTGATTTCGGTGAGCAGGCCTTTTGGTGCTTCGAGCGAAAGCCAATGGAGGAAGCAGGTTACCGCCGCGCCATCGCGCGCTTGTGCGGCGCGGTGGCCTGCCTGTTCTACCTTGTTTTTCAAGGCCTTGGGTAGGACGGTGGGATCGCGCGTTTCGACAATCTCAGCCCCGGCACTTGCCAGCGCAGCGAACACCGCCTGCACCGCGCGTTCGGGATCAGCACCGACGCGCTTGCCCTTAAGCGCCTGTAAGCTCGGAATAAAAGCTTCGCGCGGGCGCACGGTTACGGCATTGCCGAGGTGCGCGCGAACCTCTGACGTGATTTTTTCCTCGGCGATGAAAAGGTCGGCGGTACCGTCGGCGTGGGCGATGACATAGGACAGCGCCACCGGGGTGCGTTCAACATCGGTGCCGCGAATGTTTAGTAGCCAAGCAATTGAATCCAATGCAGAAATCACAGTCGCATCGAGGCTTTCCGCCGTCAGCCATTCAGCCACCGCCGCGCGCTTGGCCTCGCTCGCCTCGCCAGAATTCGCCAATGTGTGGACCTGCGCAGGCGCGAGCGATGGCTCCGGACGGTCACTCCAAACCGCATCAATCGGATTGCTATCTACCGGAATAAGCGTTGCTTTTCGGGTCTTTAGACTCTTTTCAGCCGCGACAACCCACGGTTTGCCATGCAGCCACGGGTCAAACCCGATCCGCGCGCCCTCAGGGGCATTTTCGCCCAGCCATTTTGCAACAGAGGCCTGAGGTACTGATTCGTAAGCATAAAACCGGTCGTCAACCTGATCGCGCACTTGCAGCGTGTAGCGCCCATCGATGAAAATCGCCGCGCTATCGGCCATGATCACCGCCGTGCCCGCCGAGCCGCCAAAGCCGGTAAGCCATTGAAGACGCTGGGCATATGCGCCGACATATTCGCTCATATGCTCGTCCGATATCGGCACAACAAAGCCATCGAGACCGCGCCGCGCCAGTTCTTCGCGCAGGCCTTTGAGGCGGGATTCATGGGTGTTCATCAGCATGGTTGCAGTCCTTCTGCGCGCATCATACAGCCGCGCGATGATAGATTCCACTCCCCCTATTGCGCCAAAAAAACCGTATGAATTCAGTCACCACGGTGTGACGATCACCGATGATTACGCCTGGCTACGCGACCCCGGATACCCCGAAGTCACTGATAAAGCTGTGCTTTGCCACCTTGAGGCGGAGAACGCGTGGTACAAGGGCCGCATAATGGCGCACAAGTGGCGCATAGATGGTCTATTCACCGAGATGCGCGGACGCATCAAAGAGGCCGACACATCGGTGCCGCAAAAAGACGGCGATTTTCTCTACTGGATCGAGTTCGAAGAGGGGGCCGAATACAAAAAGTGGTGGCGTCGCGCAGTAGCGACTGGGGACGATCCCAGCGCCGATCAACTGATCCTCGATGAGGTCGCGCTCGCAGGCGACCTCGACTATTTCCGGCTCGGCGCGATGTCGGTGAGCAAGGACGGAACGCTGCTCGCCTATGCCGTCGATGACAATGGCTCGGAACGCTTCACCGCGCGGATAAAGAACATTGCCACCGGTCAAATGTTGCCCGACGAAATCCCCGGCACGCTTTCGGCGCTGGTCTGGTGCGCCGATGATAAGGCGCTGGTCTACAGCCTCGCCAATGAACAATGGCGGACGGACAACGCGCGGCTGCACTGGCTGGGGCAACCGGTGACCAGCGACGTTGAGCTTTACCACGAGGACGACGAGGGCTTCCGCGTCGGCTCCGGCCTTTCGGCGAATGAAGAATGGCTGGTGATTTCTGCCAGCGATCATGAAACCAGCGAGGTTCGGCTGGTTCCAGCAAGCGATCCGCTGGCCGCGCCGCTGCTTGTGAAGCCGCGCGCCAAGGGGGTAGAATATGATGTCGATCTGCATGGGCAGACGCTGTTCATCCACACCAATGATGCCCATGAAAACTTCCGCCTCGCCACCGCAACGATGTCCGCACCGGGCGAATGGACGACGCTGATCGAAGGCAGCGATGCGTTTTACCTTACCGGGTTTGACCTGTTCAGAAATTTCTACACCACCGAAGGCCGCCGCGCCGGGCTCGATCAGATCGAGGTTCGGTATTATGATGATCGTGCGCGGGTGGAGGCCATCGCCTTCCCCGAGGCGAGCTATTCCGCCGGGCTGGGTGACAACCCGGAATGGGACGTCACCAAGCTGCGGCTGTCTTACGAATCGATGGTCAGCCCGGCGACGGTCTATGATTACAGCCTCGCTGATCGCAGCCTTGAAGCGCTCAAGGTTCAGGAAATTCCTTCGGGCTATGAAGCCTCGCTCTATGTCACCGAGCGGCTGGAAATTGCCGCGCGCGATGGCACACTGATTCCGGTTTCGATTGTGATGCGCAAAGACCGAACGGGAACCGGCCCGCTCCATCTGTATGGCTACGGTGCCTATGGTATTTCCATCGATCCGGGTTTCTCAACCACACGCCTGTCGCTCGTAGATCGCGGCTTCGCCTATGCCATCGCGCACATTCGCGGCGGCGATGATCTGGGGCGCGCTTGGTATAAGGCGGGCAAGCTGGAGCGGCGCTGCAACACCTTCAACGATTTCGTCGATGTCGCCAAAGGCCTGATCGAGCGCGGCTATACCGCGGCGGGCAAGATCTCGATTTCAGGCGGCTCCGCAGGCGGTGAGCTGATGGGCGCGGTGGTCAATTCTGACCCCGAGCTGTGGGGCGCGGTGGTTGCCGATGTGCCGTTTGTCGATGTGCTCAACACCATGCTTGATGCCAGCCTGCCGCTGACGCCGGGCGAATGGCCGGAATGGGGCAACCCGATTGAGGACAAGGCGGCGTTCGACCTGATCCGTTCCTACTCGCCCTACGACCAAGTGCGCGCCCAAGCCTATCCGCCGATCATGGTCACCGCCGGGCTGAACGATCCGCGCGTGACTTACTGGGAGCCAGCGAAGTGGGTGGCGAAACTGCGCGAGCTCAAGACCGATGACAACGAACTGATCCTCAAAACCAATATGGGTGCCGGACACGGCGGGAAATCTGGGCGCTTCGAGAGCTTGAAGGAAACGGCGGAGGAATTTGCGTTTATTTTGTGGCAGCTGGGGGTTGAAGGGTGACGGGTCGCCACACCTTCACCTTCACCGCGCTGCCTGAGCACATCGATGTGATGGGCCACGTCAACAACGCCGTGTGGGTGCAATGGATGGAGGTGATGGCGGGGGCGCATTGGGTCGCCGATGCGCCAGCTGCCTATGTTGATAGCTACATCTGGCTCGTCACCCGGCACGAAATTGATTATCAAGGCAATATTGGCCCCGGCGAAAGCGTGGTCGCGGAGACGTTTATCCCCGATGGCCCAAAGGGCGCGCGGTTTGATCGCTGTGTTGAGTTTCGGAATTCTGCGGGCAAGGTGATCGTCTCGGCGCGATCAACCTGGGCAATGATCGATAAGGCAAGCGGACGATTGTGCCGGGTTCCAGCAGAGGTTGCGGCGGCGTTTGGGCCGTTTGAATGATGTGCTTACTTTCGTCATCCTGAATTAAGGACGGTGTCCTTGTATTATGTTGATATTGCGTGATAAATATCGACATAAACTACCTGTGCAGGAACTGTGTAGAATAAATTAGGGTTCCGTGCAGATAATCTAGGTTTGAACATGCCTTGGCATGTGGCAGCGAGGGCGGCTTTTGTCCATCGTTTCGTTGGTTACTCACGAGGCTCAACGGCTCCGTCCGGGCGCATCGCGTTCTTGGCTTTGCTGGTGGGTTTTGAACCTCTTGGCCATTTCTTCGTTCAGCATAACCAATGCCCGTGCGTGGCGAAGGCGCTGGGCGTTAGTCGCATCGTCTGCAACACTCGCCCGCTGCCTTAGATGCGCCTCGATCTCATCGGCGCTCAAAGACTCCAACTCTTTGAGCATCTTAAATTCCGATGACGGAAATCTCATAGTCCATTCGAGCGACCACCGCTCGATCATGGCGTCCATCACGCCGGTATTGATGACATCATCGGGCAAGGCGCTGGGCGGCTTACTGGCATAGTAGGTGCGGGTGGCGATCTCGGCGATGGTGGCAAGGGCCTCGTTCACCTGTGTCTGATGCGTCGCATTGCTTGCCTCCATCGCATCAACACGCGCTGACAGCGCCGCTACGCCTTCGGCAATATCGGTCAACAGGCCCAAGAGTGGATCATCCTGCGTGTCGCTCATCGTCCTGGCCCTCCACGGTCGCGGTCTTTGGTCCTGTCACGATCCCGTTCATCATCCTTTCGCACCTGCTTGCCCAGTTCGGCCAAGCGGGCATGGAGACGGAGCGCGGCGGCATTGGTGTCGCGTTCC
>JAYVNC010000026.1:0-2338 GCA_043758655.1 Novosphingobium sp. | reverse complement strand
CACCCGCTACGATCGGTGCGCCGATACCTACCTCGCCGCCATCACATTCGCGGCAACCTTCCTCTTCTGGCTCAACTAATGAGTCCTGACCCTAGTCGTCGCGTTAGGCGCGATTGCCTGCCTGTTCCGAGCGTTCCAGCTCTACACGAGATATTCGGATGATCGGCCCGGTACAGCTTTTATCGCTGGGATTGTGCTCGCCGTTCTCGCCTTCTCGAAGCCAGCACATGGCGATGCTTGGCTTCCGTTCATCCATAAACTCAAAGGCGCAACCCTGAGAAAGATCGCTCTTTTCGCGGTTATGGCCGCATTTGTCGCTGTGGGTTTAGCGGTACTTGGACCGTTGACGAAAGGATCGGAGCCTAACGCCCAAGCGTCAGCAGATACCGCCGACATGCCTGCAGAGGAGGCTGTTTCGTCTGCAAATCCAGCTTTACCCTATCTTGAGCCAATAAAGCATTATGAATCACCTCCTTCAGTCGTGCGTGAACTCCGGCTCGTACCAGAACCTGACCCACAAAGTACGTCAGACGTTAGCGAATAGAAGAGGCAATCTATGCTGGATGACGCTAAGGCTACAGTTGGCACCGCAAGCCTAGACGAAATGGGGCAACGTTTCGCTGTGGCGTGGAGGGCAGCAGAAGTAGGCGCAGAAGATCAGCGCAACACTATCAATGCTGATATAGAAACTGTGATTGGGACAAAGTTGCTCGAATGATCCGCTTAGCCTGAGCCTGTTGAAGGCCGCGCGCTGGTCTAGCCTTTGCTCGTAAACCCCCTATATCCCACCCCATGACCACACCCGATCCCCGCTCACTGCTCTACCGCCAGCTTTCGCCTGAGGAGGCGCAAGTGATTGTTCGGGAGACGCTGAAAGATTGCGATGATGGCGAGCTGTATATGCAGTTCATCGCATCCGAGGCCTTTGGCTTCGACGACGGTCGGCTGAAAACGGCGGATTATTCGCGCGATGCCGGGTTTGGCCTGCGGGGGGTTTCGGGCGAGATGACCGGGTTTGCCCATGCCAACGAGATTTCCGCCGCCGCGATCCGCCGGGCTGGCGAGACTTTGCGGCTGCTCGATCCCGCCAAGGGCGCGCGCGCCGCGCCGCCGACGAAATCGAACCGGCATCTTTATACCGATGCCTCGCCGCTCGATGCTGTGCCTTTTGAGGCCAAGGTCAAGCTGCTTGAGGCAATTGATGCCGCCGCCCGCGCGCGTGATCCGCGCGTTGCTCAGGTCAGCGCCAGCCTGGTTTCAAGCTGGTCAGTAGTTGAGATCGTTCGCGCCGATGGCTTTGTCGCAACTGACATTCGCCCCTTGGTGCGCCTCAACGTTTCCATCGTCGCCGAGCGCGATGGGCGGCGCGAAACCGGATCGTTCGGAATGGGCGGGCGGCGGCTTTATGATGACCTGTTTGAGCCTGAGACATGGAACAACGCCATCGACGAGGCGCTTGGCCAAGCGCTGGTCAACCTCGATTCGGTCGATGCACCTGCGGGAGAGATGACCGTGTTGCTCGGCCCCGGCTGGCCCGGCATCATCCTGCACGAAGCTGTCGGCCACGGGCTTGAGGGCGATTTCAACCGCAAAGGGACCAGCGCCTTCTCCGGCCGGATTGGCGAACGCGTGGGCGCGCCTGGGGTTACCGTGGTCGATGATGGCAGCATCGCGGCGCGGCGCGGTTCGCTCTCCATCGACGATGAAGGAACTCCAACGCAGGAAAACGTCCTCATCGAAGACGGTATTCTCAAAGGCTATATGCAGGACCGGCTCAACGCCCGGTTGATGGGCGTGCCCGCCACCGGCAACGGACGGCGCGAATCCTATGCCCACGCGCCAATGCCGCGGATGACCAACACCTTTATGCGCGGCGGCAATGATGATCCCGCCGAACTGCTATCGCGCGTGAAAAATGGCATCTACGCCAAGAGCTTTGGCGGCGGGCAGGTTGACATCACCAGCGGCAAGTTCGTGTTTTCCTGCACCGAGGCCTACCGGGTCGAGAACGGCAAGATCGGTGCACCGATCAAAGGCGCAACGCTGATCGGCGATGGGCCCACCGTGCTCAACCGGGTTATCGGCATCGGTAATGACATGGCGCTTGATCACGGGGTTGGCGTTTGCGGCAAGGGCGGGCAATCTGTTCCCGCAGGTGTGGGCCAACCGACCCTACTCATCGACGGTTTGACCGTTGGAGGAACTGCGTGACGGTCAGCCTGCGTTAAGGCATAGTGTGGTCAATATCGCAGATGATCGCAGGAGAATCAGCATGAAGAAGACAGCCCTGTTCCTCGCTG
Organism: Novosphingobium sp.; assembly: GCA_043758655.1. Taxonomy (GTDB): domain Bacteria; phylum Pseudomonadota; class Alphaproteobacteria; order Sphingomonadales; family Sphingomonadaceae; genus Novosphingobium. The sequence continues at coordinate 38 of JAYVNC010000026.1, read as the reverse complement.
TAACGGCGTCATTGCTGATTCCGGCGACTACGCTTCAG
>JAYVNC010000025.1:0-7418 GCA_043758655.1 Novosphingobium sp. | reverse complement strand
CTTGATCAGCGAACGCTCGCGTTCGGGCGGCTCCCTCTCTTGCGCATTGCTAACCGACGGCGCGCCGACTTTGGCCAGACCAGCGGCAGCAGCATCACGAAGCATTCCAGTGGTTTCGAGCGCTGAACGTTTCATACCGGTATTGCGGCTCACCGCTGCTTCAAGCCGAGCGGCGTTGTTGACGAACAGGGTCAGGCTATCGCGTAGCCGGGTGATGGTGACAAGGAAGGCTTGCTGGTTCGACAGATTGCGTTCGCGGCTGTCCATCACAGCGATACCGCGATCCGATGTCAGCCCCTGTGCCATATGCGCATTGAGAGCATAAGCGAGATCCAAACGCTTCAGCATTGGATCGTCCTTACCAAGCTCGTGTTCGATTCCAGTCGAAGTCGTCAGTCTTACGAGTGAAGGCTCAATAGCGGTAATCCGGGCCTGATCGGCATTAAGCAGTCCGCGCTCATGGTCGGTCTGGGTCCAGCGGATCCGGTCGCCAGCGTGAAGCTCGACTGGCCTATACTCGAACAGCCGCAACGCGTCATATTTGCCTTGGGGACGCAGTCTGCCAGGCTGGAACTCGCGAAGTTTGCCGTGGTGGCTTTCAACCGTAACGCGGCCGCGCGCGGGATCGACCGCGATCACCCGGTACGTTCCGCGAGCAAGGCCCTGCGCCCGTTTGTCGCGCGCGACCTCAATAACAAATCCTGGCGCATAGTTCGCAGCGTAGCGCAGTTCTTCCTTGGTCGCGTTGATGCGCGAGAGCACGTCAAGCTTAAGCGAGGGCTCGGCAATCTCGCCGTTGGCTTTGAGCCCGGCCTGGACTGCGGCGTTGACCTCATTGCGGAGCGCGCGACCCGACGCATAGATCGCTGTGCGTTCGCGGTCAGCTGGTGCGAGCGCCAGCCAAGTCGCTGCTGCTTCAATCCCGGCACTTTCTCCCACCTCGACAACGCTAGCCCCAAGATGACGCAACGCCGTCCCAATCTGACCACTTTGGGCAGCGGCTTGGGCCAAACGCAATGCCTTATCGCGCGCGCGCAGATTGACGTCCATCTTCGCGGTTTCGGCTCCGGCTTGCTGCATGATGGCAAAAGGTTTGCCCGCGTCGACCGCGCCAAGTTGCTGTTTGTCGCCTATGCTGGCGAAGCGGCCAAGCTCGAGCAGGTTGGCAAGCCGGACGAGTTTTTCTTTATCACTGTTTCCGACCATAGAGGCCTCATCAAGCATAACCACACTGCCGCGCATCTGCGCGCGGGCCGCCGCCAGCCGCACCGGATCTCTCCCTTCGAGTAGGCCAGCATGGCGACCCAAAAACCGCGCGACAGTCATTGAGGTGATCCCGGTCTCGCGCTCGAGCATCTGCACCAGCGTATTCTGGACCGCGAGGCCGATCACGCTTCGGCCTTCATTGCGCAGGATTTCAGCGAGCGGTTTGAGTACTGTGCTCTTTCCCGCTCCGGCAATTCCCTGGATCACGACGATCCGGTTGTTCGAGCTCAGAATCAGCCGTCCAGCGGCTTCCTGGCCTTTGTTCAAGGTCATGCCGTATTTGAGCTGAGCCAGCGCTTGGAGGCGCGCACCAGCGACTTTGGGCTCGAATATTGCGGGTGCCTGGCCTCGTCCATGCTCGATCGCAGCCACTATGCGCTGTTCACTCGCGATTGCGCCCGCAGTGGTGACCATGCCGCGCTCAGTGCCAGTGCCGCGTTGGAGCTCGCCTTGACGTTCGAGCTGCGCGACGCGGCGCTCGATTGCCGGCATGGCTGCGGGCAATCCAAAGCTCAGTGCAGACTTGTAAATATCGGTGCGCGCGAATGCTGCTTCGCGCTCGGACAGATGACGGACCGCTGAGGCCACGGCATGGATTGCTGCAATCTCTTCTGGGTTCCGGTGAGCGAGATTGCGCGGCATCAGGGGATCGCAAAGTCTGATGCCGAGGCGCTCGGCAAGGCGGCCAGCAATGTCCTTCGCGCGCCCGGCCACAGCGGCAGCAATCTGCCCAAGACCTGGAACCTGCCCAAAATCATTGGCGGCGCGCGAATTTGCGCGTGCGGTGATCGCCGCCGGGTCAAAGCCGAGCGACTTGGCAGCTGTGCGCCATGTCGCCGCAAGCGCGCCGCGATCCGCGACCACCTGCTTTGCAGCGCGGGTCATCAAGGCCGCCATATCAGCCGCCTGCGGCCCTTTGTGAGCCATCTGCTCGAGCGCGGCGAGGACCTCGGTGCGGCGTGAACTGAACGCCTCGATAACCGATCGCGGTACGCCAGCTGCTTCAAAGTTGCCGTGCTTGCCCGGCGCCTCGATTTCGTAGCCGAGCTGTTCCACCGAGAGGCGGAAGCGTGCCATAGTCATGGCGTTGAGGAGCGTGTTGTGCTCCCATAGCTTGTCGTTTCTGAGCGCACGCCACTTGCCATCGGGGCCTTGGGTCACATTGGCCACCACCGCGTGGATATGCGCGTTGGGCTCCTGATTGCGGTTGGTATCATGCTGAAACAGCGCGACCAGCAAATTGCCAGTCTGGACCACCCGCTCCTTGCCTTTCGTCTCGATCCGCGTTTCGGCGAGGTGTTGTTCTGCCCAGGTCAGTGTCTCGCTGACTGCCGCCATATAGGCCTCGATGATCCGTTTGTCGCCGCCGACCAAAGCCAGGAGCGACCAACTCTTGGGCATTGAGAAAGTAAGATCAGTGCCGGCCCGGTGGTCGCGATTGTCGCTCCCAACCCGGCTTTCGTCAGGCAGCATACCTTTGAGCACCGCCTCAAACACACGCGGATCAACCTCGCCTCTGAGACCCTGTTGTTCGGCGCCTTTGCCCAGCCAAGTGCCCGAGCGATCAGCATCTACCTTGGTGTAGTAATTATCGGCCGCAAAATAGCGGGCAGCACCGCTAGCAGTGCGGACATTGGCAACGGACAGCATGTGAGCGCACTCCCGGCGGGCCGGCGGATGGGGTCAGATGTCCATATCGACATCGCCTAGGCCAGGCACGGCGCGCGCTGGATGTAGGGGGTCGGGCAGTCCGTCTTCGACCATCAGGCTGCGTGCTTGTGCGCCGCTGCCCCTCGCACCATTCTGGCCCGCTTGCTGCCGCACGGGCTGACGGCTGGACGAGGGCAGTGCATCGCTTTGTGGGGTCTCAGACTTCGCGGCAGCCTGAGCGTCATTCGCTCCTGCTCGCACTGCTGCAGCAGCGGGTAATGCGCGCGTGACGCCGGAATCAAACGGGCTGATATCCCGGCGGTCGATCGGACCTTGAACACCTTGCGCTGGAGGAGCCCGATTATCCATCGCCGTGGTATGATGATTGCCAGCAAACAGCTCATCCGCCGGCGTGCGCGGATCTGCGCCAACCCCTTGGTTTGAGCCCGGATCAGCGCGTTGGAGAACGAGTTCACCTTGTTTGGGTACTACCCGCTGACCTGCACCGTCGTCGTTTGAGGCGGGGAGCCCGCCGGTTGCTGCAGTGCCTTCTGGCAATCGCGGTCTGGGCGGCGCTGGCGGTCCTCTATTCTCTGCGGATGCCGCTGCCTTGCTGGCCCGGCGAATGAAGGGTTCCGCGCGGCGCGGACGCGTGACCGGTCTAAGTTTGACGGGCGCAGCCGGAAACCCATCGGGAAACTTCAGGTAGCCCGACAGCCGGGGCAGATTCATCAGCTGATCGGGCAGCAACAATGGTTCAATGTGCTTGCGCGAAGTCAAGCTTACCGCATCGCGGGCATTGTTATAACCGTAGGTATAACCCTCTTCCATATCGCGAACCTGGGTGTGACCGATGAAGTCCGAACACCAGGTTGCCGTCTCGCGGTCGGCGGTACCCAGGATCAACTTGGTCCGGGCGAGCGACGATAAAGTCATCGCCATATTGTCTCCGTAAACTTCTTTGAGCTTAGCGTAAGCGTGGATTCCAGTGACGATCGCGCCGCCATAATTGCGTGCGGTCTGCAGACCTTTTTCGAGCGCGGGCAACCGGTGAAGCGCGCCCATCTCGTCAATAAAGATCCACAGCCGCAATTCGCGCGTGCGCTCAAGCGACATCAAGGTGTTCATCGCAAGATCAAGCCAGACGGTGAGCAGCTGGGAGCAGACGCTCATGTCGACGTAGCGGGCTGAGATAAACACAATTGAGCCGTCCGGGCGATCAGCTTCCACCCACTGCCGCAGCGAGAAGCGCGGTCCAGCACGCGGCAACAGCATCAGTGCTTTGGCATTGGCGTTGAAGACCGCACGGATCGATTCGGCCATCCGCGCAGCCTCCGGCGCAGTAAGCGGATCGGCGATCGTCCCGCGCATCAAACGGTGGACTGCAGCAAGATCAGCGGTCATCAGTTCGGTCGCCAAAGCATCATTGGAAGCTTGACCACGCGCGCTAAGCTTGAGGCACATTTCGACAAACAACAGCCGCGCGGCAAGCACCCAGAACTGTTCAGCGCCGCCGCCATCGTGGGGAACCAAAGCTTCGGCTACCGCGGTGAATTCAGCCTCGTCGCGGCACTCGTCGAACACGCTCCATTGCGGGCAGCGAGCATCGAGCGGATTGAGGATTACATCCCGGCCCGGCTCGTAAAAATGTTCGATAAAGGTTCCGGTAAGATCGAAGATGACGGCCCTTTGACCTTTGCTGCGTGCTTCTTCGATCATGTCCGAGAGCGCGACAGTTTTGCCCATCCCGGTGGTCCCGATCAGCATAGCGTGGCTTTGTTCGAGCCGCCAGGGATAGGTTACTTTGGCTATCGCCGAGGGGCAGTAAGGCAAGACTTGTTCAAGCTCGGTGCGGCTGCACAGGCGCCAGCGCCATCCGAGCAATTGTCCCAGCTCCTTGGCCCGTTCAGCCAGATTGTGCGCGTGCACCTCGCGAATAAGTTCAGCCAGCGCCGCAAGCAGTGCACCGCGCTCGTGTTTGCGTTCTTTCGATTTGCGGCCAAACCTTGCAGCGAACCAGTAGAACAGCGCGAACGCAGGGCCCAGCAACGCAGCAGAACGAAGCAGCGCGCCTTTGAGCAGACCGAGCATATGCGCCCACGCCCGTACCACCGGAGGGAAATTCTCGAGCAGCCCGATCGGAAACTTGATCGATCCGCCGAACACCGTTTTGACTGCAATTTCCTTATGCGGATCGAACTCCATGAACGCATAAACGGCCGCATAAAGCCGCATCCAAACGAGGTAGCTTTCAAACTGGGATAGCCCCGCTGACAAGGCCCACCAGGTTGCCCAAGCGAAGACCACTGCGGCGATGATCAAAGGACCTTTTAGCCCCGCTGCGAACATGAAGCTGAAGTGACCTAGCAGCTGGCTGCCACGGGTGAAATTGACGAGATTACGCTTCATGATCGGCTCCCTCGCCGCTGCTGGCTAAGAGGCCAGCTTGCTGACAGCGCGCCGTGTAAACCTCGTGAACCCGGCCGCGCAGCAGATGATCCGGATGCCCCGAAAGCAGCGCATCGATACCCACGAACGCAAACAGCGATTGGCGATAAAGCTTTCCGAGCAGGTCACGGTTATTTGCGGATGACGGTTCACCATCGAAGGATTGCCGGATCAGCGAGCGCAACCATTCGCTGACGGTAAGATCGTTACTGGCAGCAGCGCTTCGCACCTGCTCGGCTAACGCGGCATTGACGTAAACTTGTATGGAAATTGTTCGCGACATTCCTCGGCTCCACCGTTGAAAGGAGCCTGGGCGCACTGCGAAAGAGCCTTTTGACTAAATCAACATAAAGAACATGTCAAGAACAGATATTGGCCAGCTTTCGGGCAATCGTACCTGCACGCAAATCGATTCAAATTAGATTTCAGCGCCTAAATCAATCTGAGTGAGAAGTGACGTAAACCAAAATTCGCATATAATTCATTGAGAAAAAACGCAATATCATCAACGACAAGTCGCGTAGGGTGTGCCTCTGTTCCCCGCTTTTCAGTTAAAGTGCCGGTGAACCGGATCAAACCGGTTTGCACGTCAATGACCTGAGTTCCGGCAGGAGTTATGCCTGCCTCAAAAATCGGCCTACTGCGCGGACTGCTGTCTACTTTGGGACCAAGCAAAACAAAAAAGGGAGGCCCGTCAGCTCGGACCTCCCTTTCCGAATTTGCAGTTAAAAATCGTCGCTCAGATGTCCCGGAACCGAGTCGATCACCCGGTCTGCCAGATGCGCTGGAAGAGCTCCGTAATCGCCTTCATCGATGGCAACATAGCCAGCTTCCGAGTCAGTCAGAATGTATTGGGTGAAGTAGCTGTGCTGCGAGCGGGCATGGGCAAGATCGAGAGCGGCCACAAAGGCAGCCTGGTCGCTGCTTGGCCGAGCTTGGTCGGTTGTTGTTGACCTGTACATGACGTGTCCTCCTGATGATTGATACTGCGCATCAGGATCGCCAAGGATGGGGGCGACGGGACGGGTCAGGGACCGCGCGGCTCGCGCGGCCGCTTCAGCGGCGATGGGGGAAACGATTTTTGCCGGAGTCTTTTCCGGCAAAAATGGTGGGGCCCCGTCGTCCTTGACGCGTCCCCAAAGCCACCATCAGCATCGGACTTCCTGCGAGAGATCCCTATCCTCCTCGGGACGTGCGGCCCTCACCCAAAAGCATTTTCCTACACAGCTTGCGGCTGCGATCTTGCCAAGCAGGTGAGGCCAACAGGCAATGAAAAGGAATGAAGATGGTCAAGTCCAAAGCAAGCGCGCGCGATGCGCTGCTGAGAGTGCAGCGAAAGCGCCAAGACCTCGCAGCAGAGGAGACAAAGCTGCGCGAAAGCGCGGCGATCGAACTCGGCAAGGTTCTGCTTAAATGCGGCGCCGAGGCGCTCGATCCGGTCCGGCTGAAGGCGTTAATCCGCGAGTCGATGACGCTCGGGATCGACGAAAGCCTCAAACGTCTCGCTTCCACGTCTAAAGCGCTGTGAAGCGGCTGCTTACGGGGTTCGATGCCCCGTAAGCAGCCAGCCTATCACCAAAAAAAAGCCCCGGCGGCCTGCGCCACCGGGGTTTCTTGCAAAGCTATTGCAGTTCAGTCCTCGTCAATCTCGGCAGCTCCTTCGTTGCCAGCGCCTTCGCCATTGGCGCGGCCCTTGGTGAGAAAGTCGACTTTGTCCGCGATGATTTCGTAGCCGTAGCGCTTGGCACCGGTCTGATCTTCCCACTGGGTATAATGGATACGCCCTTCGACCGTCACCAGCTGGCCCTTGGTGCAAAACTTGGCAACGTTTTCCCCGAGACCATTGAAGCAGGTAATGCGGTGGAATTCGCTGTCCTTGGCGGTGTAGCCTTTTTCGTCTTTGTAGGTTTTGCCTTCCTTACGGGCTGGCCGGTCGGTCACCACCGAGATCGAGGTGATGCTGGTGCCGCCCGCCGTGGTGCGGGTTTCGGGATCGCGGGCGATTCGGCCTACTAGGATAACGAGATTGGTCATGGGTCTTCTCCTGATCGAGC
>JAYVNC010000024.1:0-2354 GCA_043758655.1 Novosphingobium sp. | reverse complement strand
TTGACAAATTGGCGATCAACCAATCAGCGCTGGAAATGGTGCCCCTGGCCCGACTCGAACGGGCACTTCTTGCGAAATTCGATTTTGAGTGGGGCGAGTCTTCCATAAGAAATTGATAATAAATGATTAGTTTTCTGTAAGGTGAAAAGTGTGTAAGGTTTTGCGTAAGTTTTCGAGTGTGTAGGTGTTACCCCACAAAATGTCGGGCGCGTCTGAGATCACTACATCATCCGGCGTCCCTTTGATACTCAAATGCCGATGCCATCCGCCCAATTTTGCGGCTGGATAGCCCGTGGGTTGCGGCACAAGCGCGCCACAGCGAAACGGCAGCTTCCACTTCCGCGATGATCTCCTTGGCAGCGGGCAGCTTCAATCCGCACTGGCGCGCCATGCCGAGCGCTACGTCGAGCGAGGCGGTATCATCGGCCTCGTCGATGGCGAGGCTCAGGATGCGGGCCTTCACGTCCAGCGGCGTCGGGTTCATGTCGTAGGCCGGGGACAAGCGCCAGCCACCTGCCCCGTCGAACAGAAACCCATGATTGCGGAGATGGTCGTCCGTGTTGGAAATCAGGATATTGAACACAATGCGCCGCCATAGCTGCGCGCAGTCCCTCTCGGGCTGCGAGCCGAACTGACGCAGCGCATCGACGATCTCTAGATAGCTGTGGTCTTCGTTGTCAGCGGCACCCAGCATCGACATGGCAGACAGAAAGGGAATGCGAACATCGCCGTCACGGTCGAACCGGCGCAGCAACAAGGCTGTGCGGTCGGCCACTTGCTCCAGCCGCCATGTCGGCACCTCAATGCCTGCGCGGCGGGCAAGGTCGAGCGCGACGGCTTCCCATTGCATGACGGGATAGGCGTCATCGGCCTGCGGGAACTTGGCGATAGAGAGCTGGCCTTGAAGATCAAGCACTGAGGCTTTGGCGCGCGCACCGCCCAGCGATGAACCCGGCGCGAGGATGAGCCGCAGATCATTCTCGTCATCGCCATCAGCAGCAACGCGCATCGCGGCATTGAGCAGCTCGCCCAAGCGAATGAGCGGCGGGACATTGGCGCCCTCCCCGCTCGCCAGAAACGGGCCGTCATGTGTTTCCTTGAACCGCAGCGCGCCTTGGCGGGCGATGTCGCCAACGCCCAACAGGAAATCGACTTCCCCCAGGCTGCGCGGCGCGCGTCCTTCTGCCCGCGCACGGCGGCGCTCGTCACGCTGGATCAGATTGCGGCCCCAGCGATCAGGCGCGGAATCGCCAAACGCCCCGAACAGGGCGCGACCCTGCACGGTATGCTGCGGGCCACCGCCAAGCATCAAGGCAGGTTCCAGCGCGAAGCGCGCCGGACTGGCCAGCCAGTCGGCGTCATATTCAAAGGTGGCGCTTTCGCGGTTGCGGGCGCGGCGCGCCCATAACGGCCCGACAAAATGCGCGAAGCCCGCCAAATCGACATAGACCAAGAGTTCGCGGTCGCTCATGGCTACCCCACCTTGCTGCTCTTGGCCGCACGCACCCGCTGAGGCAATCGCTCCTCATCAAGTTGCAAGCCAACGCTGTCGGTGCTGACGTCGGCAAGGTCGGCGATCCGCTCGCTCAACCCGAGAATGAAAAGCACAGTGGCATAGACGCCGAGCGATACGCCGGGATCGCCCTGCTCAACCTTTTGCAAAGTGCTGCGCGAGACGAACGCGCGCTCCGCCATCAGCGTCATCGTGATGCGACGGCGCAAGCGCGCAGCTTTGATGTCGGCTCCCAGCTTAGCTAGGATGCGCTTGACCGGCAGCGGCATTGGTGGCGTTGTTCGCATAATGACCTCTTTGACCGGTTTACTAGACGCAAAGCGGCTTAATGTCCATTAAAACGGTTAACGCAGCCCATACCGATTAAAATTTATGAGCGGACACTTCTTGCTTGGGAACATCATCATGCCCGATTCAACGGTTTTTTAGATTTGCGCGTTATGGTGTTCTGGGGGGCGCAATGCTGAAAAGATCAACCTTGCCATCAATCGGATTGTTCGGGGTTTTCGCAATTGCGGGAGCCGGATTCTGGCAGTTCAACAACGCTACATTGCGTGACCATAGAGAACTGGAAGCTCGTGGCATCTCGGTGTCCGGTCATATCGAAAGCGCAAGCTACAGCCACAAATCGTGCGATTCCAGCATGGCCAAAAGCAAATATTTGGCGGAGAGCTGGATCAACTACGCCATCATCGGCCATTTGATCCATTGAGCTGCCTTGCTCAAAATGGGGGTTGATTGTTATAAGGGCACCTCTAACAATACGGTTTCAGGCTGGCGCTGAGCGCCCGATGGCTATTCTGCGGGCCTTTGCGCCGATTTGGTGCCGTCGGTGCCCTGT
>JAYVNC010000023.1:0-2359 GCA_043758655.1 Novosphingobium sp. | reverse complement strand
CACTCAACAGCAGCAAGTTTTCCATGAAAGCACCTCCTGCCACCTTGAATCAGCTCCGCTAACTCCGCGCAAGATATTTAATGGGTCCTGACCCTAGTCGAAGTGGGGTGGGGTGTTTCGTCCGGACGGGGCCTCGGACCCAGCGGACAGCCCCCACCCCAACCCCTCCCCTAAAGAGGAGGGGCTTATGAAGTTAGCCCCGCCATCCGCGCGGCAAGCTCTTCCCACAAAGCAAGCGAAGCCGCACCCAGCAGCCCCGGCTGCAACTGCTCATCCAGCCTATATGCCCGCCCATCAGGCCGTGCCGCCTTGCCGCCCGCTTCGTTGAGGAACAACACCCCAGCGGCATGATCCCAAGCCAATGTCCGTTCAAAAATCGACACATCATTTTGCCCAAGCGCCAGCCGCGGATATTGCTCGGCGGCGCAGCGGGGAATGTCGACGCAGGTGTAATGCGGGGCGATTTGCGCCTTGAGTGCCTCGCGCTGCACGGGATCAGCAAACACCAACGATATGGCGGCGACGGGCGGCGTCTGGCCGCTGGTGCGGGTGTAGATGCGTTCGCCATTAACGAAGGCACCCTTGCCGAGTTCTGCATGGCAAAACCGCTCGCTGAGGCAATCATAGATCCACCCGGCCACCGCCTCGCCCTTTTCCGCCAGCGCGACCAGCACGCCGAACGGCGGTTTGCCAAATGCGAAATTGTTGGTGCCATCGAGCGGATCGATAATCCAGCACAGGTCATCACCCAGCCGATCCATCAGCACGGGGTCAGCGTGGCAAGCTTCTTCGCCCACTATTGTTGCCTCGGGGAGCAGCCTCGCAAGCCCAGCCGAAAGGATCGCCTCAGCCTCATGATCGGCATTGGTAACGACATCATCCGCTGCCTTGGCATCGATTTCACTCGCCGAAAGCGATTGATAGTGCGGCATAATCGCGCGTTCGCTCGCCTCCCGCATCAACGCGTGAACCGCGCGGGTCAGCGTCTCGTTCAAGTGCGATAATCCGCGTTGATTGCGATGTAACCGTGGGTCAGATCGCAGGTCCACACGGTCGCACGACCATCGCCTAGTCCAAGGTCGACCGTGATGCCAATCTCGCTACCCTTAAGGTGCGCGGCGACCGGGGCCTCATTATAATCGGCGATCGGCAGACCATCACGCGCTGCCCATATGCCGCCGAAGCCGATTGAAAGCTTGTCGCGATCCGCCGGTTCGCCGGCTTTGCCCACCGCCATAACCACGCGGCCCCAGTTGGCGTCCTCGCCAGCAATCGCGGTTTTCACCAAGGGCGAATTGGCGATCGAAAGCCCAACGCGGCGCGCGCTGTCATCGCTCACCGCGCCGGTCACCGCGATCTCGATGAATTTCTGCGCGCCCTCGCCATCGCGCACCACCAGATGCGCGAGCTGGCGGCAGACATCGCCCAGCGCGGCAGCGAAGGCATCGGCGCCGGGGCTATCGAATGAGGCCAATGGCGCATTGCCAGCCTGACCGGTGGCGAAAGCGAGCACGGTGTCGCTGGTCGAAGTATCACTATCCACCGTGATGCACGAAAAGCTTTTCTGGTTAGCGGCAGAGAGCAGTTGCTGAAGGAACGCAGGCGTAATCGCCGCATCGGTGAAAATATAGCCGAGCATTGTCGCCATATCGGGCGCGATCATGCCGGAACCTTTGATGATCGCCGCGAGCGTCACCGTGCGGCCACCCACCACCGCGCTCGCAATCGCGCCTTTGGGGAATGTGTCGGTCGTGCCGATGGTCCGCGCCGCATCCTCCCACGAACACGGCTGCGCCCCTAGCGCCCGCGCCACGCCATCGCGCGCCTTGTCTTTCGGCAGCGGCACACCGATCACGCCGGTGGAGGAAACGAACACCTGTTCGCGCGCGCAGCCCAGATGATCCGCCACTTGGGCCATAATTTGCTCGACCGCCTCGCGCCCGCGATAGCCGGTGAAGGCGTTGGAATTCCCGGCATTGACCACCAGCGCCCGCGCGGTCCCGGCCCTCACACCCTCGCGCCCCAGCTCAACCTCGGTTGAACAGCAGACGTTACGGGTGAACACGCCTGCCACCGCAGTGCCCTCAGCCAGTTCGACATAGGTCAGATCGCAGCGACCCCAGTCCTTATACCCCGCGCGGGCAACACGCAGCGTCACGCCTGCGATGGACGGCATGGCGGGGAAGGGCGAGGCGAGCGGGGATGTGGCGTGTGACATGGCCAGTGCCATATTGCCCACAGGGGGTTAGGGCAAGCTGGCCTTCTTATCCTTCACCACCGTCGGCTTGCTCTGGAACGAGATCAGCTTGGAGAACATCCACGAAAGCGCAAAGGCAAGCATAACCGCCAGAACCTGCAC
>JAYVNC010000022.1:0-2378 GCA_043758655.1 Novosphingobium sp. | reverse complement strand
GTCATCCGGTGAAGGCCGATGCCGAGGCGATCGAGGTCGATCCCGGGCTGGTCGCCTTCCGCACCGCGATCATGCCGGGCAACGAAGCGGTGCTTGCGGCGGCCGATGACAAGTTGAGGGCCGGGGATTCAACCGGCGCAGCGCAGATCATCCTCGATGCAATTGCCAAACAGCCCGATGCTGCTTCGCTGTGGGTGGGGCTTGGAAGCGCGATTGCGGCGCATGACGGGGGGCAAATGTCGCCGGCGGCGTCGCTTGCATTTAGGCGGGCAGGCGCGCTTGCGCCGCATGATCCCGGTCCGCCATTCTTCCTTGGGCTGGCCTATATCAAGGCTGGCAATCTCGACGCGGCGAAAGTTGCCTGGGAGCGGACGCTGGCGCTCGCCCCGAGCCAAGCGTCATACCGGGTCGCAATCGCCGAGCGGCTCGTGATGATCGACCAGTATAGAGCGATGAAGGCGGGCAAAGCGGCCCCGCCACGATAGCGCCAGAGCAAGGTTGACCCCGTGAGCGACCTCGCTATAGCGCCCCGCACACCAAGTGCGGATCGGTAGCTCAGTTGGTAGAGCGTTCGACTCTTAATCGAATGGTCCTCGGTTCGAGCCCGAGCCGATCCACCACTTGTCCACCCCCACAATATGGTTTGGAGCGAAGCGCGACAGCGATCGACACCCGCTTCAGCTGAGCCGCGATTGGGTCCGCTGCTGGCGCTCGAGGCTCATCAGGATCCCGATACAGATCATCACCGTCATCACCGCCGACCCGCCGAAGCTGACCAAGGGTAATGGAACGCCGACGACCGGGGCGAGGCCCATCACCATCATGAGATTGATCGCGACGTAAAAGAAGATCGTTCCCGACAATCCGGCGGCGGTTAACTGACCGAAGCGGGTAGGGCTATTCTGGCTGACCCGCATCCCCCAGCGGATGACGATCGCAAAGGCGATGATCAGCAGCACGCCGCCGACCATTCCCCATTCCTCGGCCATGGTGGCGAAGACGAAGTCGGTCTGTCCTTCGGGAAGATAGTCAAGGTGGCTCTGGCTGCCGTTGAGGAAACCCTTGCCGAAGATTCCGCCCGATCCAATCGCGATTTTCGACTGGCTGATATGATAGCCCGCGCCCAATGGATCGCTCTCGGGATCGAGAAAGATCAGCACCCGCTTGCGCTGGTAATCGTGCATCACGGCGAACACGATCGGCGCGGCCGCAGCAAGCGCAATCGCTGAGCCGGCGAAATACCACATTGGCAGCCCGGCGAGGAACATTACCGTAACCCCGCACAGCAGCACCATGATGCAGGTACCCAGGTCGGGCTGAATCAGGATCAGCGCAGCGGGGACGCCGAGCAGCAGCAGTGCGGGCCAAACCGCGCGCCACTTGCGGATTTCCCCCGCAGGGAGGAGTTCGTAGAAGCGCGCAAGCGTGAGGACGATCGCGGGTTTCATGAACTCGGACGGCTGCAGCCGCATCGGGCCAATTTCGAGCCAGCGCTGGGCGCCTTTCTTGACCAGCCCGAGCGCCTCAACTCCGAACAACATGATGACGATCAGCCCGTACACCGGGAAGGTCAGCGCCTTGAGCGTCGATTCCTTGACTGTCGAAATAGCGATCGCGACGCCCAGGAAAAACAGGAACACGATCGCCTGTTTATTCGCCCAGGGCGCGAAGTGGCCGCCCGCTGCCGAGTAAAGCACGACCAGGCCGAAACCGGTGATCGAGGAGATCATGAAGATAAGCCGCCACGGCAAGCGGGCGAGCGGTTGGGGGAGGATTGCCGAGACGATCATGTCGCGCGCGACGCCGCCTTATAGGCTGCAAGCTCGCGGGCGTTGCGCTCGAGCAATGTTCCGCCCCATTGCTTCTCGAGCGGCTCCAGCGCGGCCATCGCTTTCGCCGGATCGAACAAATAGGTCATGGAATCCTTGACGATCGGCGCTGCTGCTGCGGCGCCAAACCCGCCATGCTCAATGATGCAGCCAATGGCGTAACGCGGCTTGTCGGCGGGCGCGAAGGCGATGAACAAAGCGTGGTCACGCAACGCCCAACTGCTCTGGTGGCCGCGTGTGCCGAGCCGAAAGACCTGGGCAGTTCCCGTCTTTCCGGCCATCTGGATGCCGTCCAGCGGCAGCTTGGATCCGACCGCGGTGCCGCTGCCATTGACCACTGCCGCCATTGCGCTGCGGACGATGGTGAGGTGGTCGGGATCGACGTCGAGATCGGCGATTGGATCGCGCTTTCCGGCCATCAAAAGCCTGGGCTGGAGCAATTTTCCCGATGCGAGACGGGCGGGCATCACCGCCAATTGTATCGGGTTGACGAGGACATAACCTTGGCCAATCGAGGTGTTGGCTGAATCATAGCCTTGCCACGTCCGA
>JAYVNC010000021.1:0-2379 GCA_043758655.1 Novosphingobium sp. | reverse complement strand
TCGCCGGGTTCAACAGCAACGCGCCGGTAAGCTATGCGGCGGACCGTATTGAATTGCAGGACAAGCAGGAACGCGTGATTCTGGCGGGCAATGTCGATATCAAGCAGGGCGATCTCAAGCTGAGAGCCGCGCGCACGCTGGTCGCTTACAACAACACCGGCAGCCTGAAAATTCAGCGGATCGATGCCACCGGTGGTGTCGTCGTTTCGCGCGGCAATGAAACCGCGCGCGGCGACGTGGCGATCTATGATTTCAATGCCCGGGTGATTACCATGACGGGCAATGTCCATCTGGACCGGGGCGGCGATACGCTGAACGGCGGGCGAATTGTTATCGATCTGAACAGCGGCGTCGCCAGCGTTGATGGCCGCAGTGGCGGCTCGTCATCGGGTGTCGGCGGCCAAGGCGGATCGCGCGGCGGGCGCGTAAGCGGCACATTCAGCGCGCCCAAGAAGAACTGATTATCCCGCGATGACCGATGTAGATGGGGCGGGCAAGGTAGCCCTGATTACCGGAGTTACCGGGCAGGACGGGGCTTATCTGGCGCGATTGCTGCTCGATAAAGGCTATACGGTTCACGGCCTCAAGCGCCGCTCATCCTCGTTCAACACCGGCCGGATCGAGGAAATCTATGAGGATCCGCACGTTGAGCACCAGCGCTTTGTCCTCCATCACGGCGATCTGACCGACGCGACCAACCTGATCCGTGTGGTGCAGGAAACCCGGCCGCACGAAATCTATAATCTTGCGGCGCAAAGCCACGTCGCGGTGAGCTTTGAAACGCCTGAATACACCGCCAACGCCGATGGTATCGGCACGCTGCGCCTGCTCGAGGCGATCCGCATTCTGGGGCTCGAAAAGCACACGCGATTCTATCAGGCTTCGACCTCAGAACTCTACGGGCTGGTGCAAGAAGTGCCGCAGCGCGAGACGACACCGTTCTATCCGCGCAGTCCCTATGCGGTGGCCAAGCTCTATGCTTACTGGATCGTGGTGAATTACCGCGAGGCCTATGGTTTGCATGCCAGCAACGGCATTCTGTTCAACCACGAAAGCCCGCTGCGCGGTGAGACTTTCGTCACCCGCAAGATCACCCGCGCGGCGGCGGCGATTGCCTTGGGGCGGCAGCAAAAGCTCTATCTTGGCAACCTTGATGCCAAGCGCGATTGGGGCCACGCGCGTGAATATGTTCGCGGCATGTGGCTAATGCTTCAGCAGGACGAACCCGATGATTTCGTGCTAGCGACGGGTGAAACCACCGAGGTGCGCCAGTTCGTTAAATGGGCGTTCGAGGATGCCGGGATCGCGCTCGAATTTCGCGGGGCGGGCCTTGAGGAAAAAGGCTTCTGCGTCAAGACGGGCCGCTGTCTGGTCGAGGTTGATCCGCGCTATTTCCGCCCGACTGAGGTCGAGCTGCTGATCGGCGATCCGTCGAAAGCGCACCAGAAGCTCGGGTGGCGGCACGAAACCCCGGTGCGCGAACTGGCGCGCGAGATGGTGCAGGCTGACATGATCGTCATGCAGGGCGCGCCGATCATCAACAATGGCTGATGCCACGCCTGTGATGGCCGATCAGGCCGGCGCGGGAACGGCAATCTGCACGTGGTTCGTTTCCGACGATGCCAGCAACGCCACCTTTTCGCCGCAGCTTGGGCAGAATTCTGACGCGCCCGAGGTGCAGCAGGCCTATTGGCGCTGCATCGCAGTGTTCTACGCCAGTTCGATCGCGGTCAATCCGGCTGCGCGGCACATGTTCTTCAGCAATGTGCGTCCGCCAACAGTGGACGGGATTGATCTGGAGACATTGTTTGCCCGCTGGGGTGTCGAGGTTGTCGCGCTGCCGATTACCTGGCGGCTTTCGAGTGAAGATGTATCGGCCTGGGCTAATCAGTTTTATATCTTCGAAGTGCTCCAGTATCTTGCCGCAAATCCGTTGGCCGACCGCGTGTTGGTGCTGGACAATGATGTCATTTGGCTGCGCCCGGTAACGACAATGGCTGAGGCTATCGACCGCCAGGGGGCGCTGACCTATTTGCTCGATGATGCGGAATATACAGGGGCAAGTGAGATCAACGGACTGTCGGGCGAAGGCATGGCGCGGTTTGTCGCGCGGCACGGCGGTCCGGTGGAAGCAGCCACCCCCTATTGCGGCGGCGAGATCTATGCTGCGACGCAAGCGCTAACCTTGCGCTTTGCCGAGCGGGCGCGGGCGCTGTGGCCCGATGTGTCCGCCCAAGCCGCCGATGCCCCGCGCGAAGACGGCCACATGCTCTCGGTGCTCTATGCGCTTGAACATGTCGAGATTGGCACCGCCAAGGGCTTTATCCGCCGCCTGTGGACGACCTTCCATTTTCACAATCTTGCACCCGCTGACCGCGG
>JAYVNC010000020.1:0-7520 GCA_043758655.1 Novosphingobium sp. | reverse complement strand
CGCGAAAGTTCGCTGGTTTGGGTGACCACGCTCGGCACGGCGGCTCCGGTGGGCGGCGCGGCGGTGCGGATTTCAGATAGCTGCACCGGCAAATTGCTCGCCTCTGGCCAGACCAGTGGCAACGGCATCCTCCACGTCGGCGCGATCCTGCCCCCGCCCGATCTTGGCGGCGGGTGTGAGGATGGTCAAAACCACCCGCTGATGGTTTCGGCGCGCGCAGGCGGCGATATGAGCTTCGCTCTGTCGAGCTGGGACAAGGGGATTTCACCCTATGATTTCGACATGTCATTCGGCGCGAGCGAGGCGAAGGACTTGATTCACACGGTGTTCGATCGCGCGCTGGTGCGGGTGGGCGAAACCGTCCACTTCAAGAACATTTTGCGGCATCCAGTCGGCAATGGCTTTGATTTTGCCAAGGGCTTCACCGGCAAGCTGGTGTTTGCGCACCAAGGATCAGATACCAAGTTCACGCAGGACGTAACTATCGGTGCGGGCGGCAGCAGTCTGGGCGAATGGGCAGTGCCGCAGGGCGCGCCGCTGGGTGATTATTCGCTGCGCTTTGAAATTGATGGCCAGTCGGTGTGGTCCGAACAGCAGGTGCGCGTCGACGAATATAAGCTGCCGACGATGCGTGCGAGCATAACCGGGCCAGAAAGCGGAGCTGGAGGTAGCGCGGGCGATGCGTTGGTCCAGCCGGGATCGGTGCCCGTTTCCTTGTTCGTGGGCTATCTTTCGGGCGGCGGCGCGGCGCGGCTGCCGGTGACGATGCGAAGTGATTTTTCGGACTGGAGCCCGCAACCCAAAGGCTGGGATGGCTTCAGCTTTGGCGGCGACCCCATGATCGAAGGCACCCGCGCGCTGAGCGGTGAAGGCGAGGCGGCAGCCCCGCCGCTGCCCTATGCCCAAACGCTCCCGACAACACTCGGCGCCGATGGCACGGCGAAAAGCGACATCGCGATCAGTCAGGCAATTACCCGCCCCACCGCGCTGACGGTTGAGATGGATTACCCCGACGCCAATGGCGAGACGATGACCGCATCGAAGGTGATGATGCTTTATCCTTCGGCGCTGCAAGTCGGGGTGAAAACCGATGGCTGGCTGATGCGCGATGACGATCTGCGACTGCAACTTGCCGTGCTCGATCTGGCTGGCAAGCCGATCGCAGGCGCGCCGGTTACGGTGACTGTCTATTCGCGCTCCGTCATCACCGCGCGGCGGCGGCTGATCGGCGGCTTTTACGCCTATGACAATCAGGAAAAGGTTGAACGGATTTCGGGCGGCTGCATCGCCCGCAGCGACGCGCTGGGCCGCGCCCACTGCCAACTTTCCCCCGGCGTTTCAGGCGAAGTTACCGTTGTTGCCACCGCCAAGGATGCCGCCGGGCGTGAAAGCCGCGCGGTGAAGACCGTCTGGCTAGCAGGGCAGGACGAATGGTGGTTCGGCGGCGACAATGGTGACCGCATGGACGTGATCGCCGAAGCAACCGAATACAAGGCAGGCGAAACCGCGAAGTTTCAGGTCCGCATGCCGTTCCGCGAGGCAACCGCGCTGGTCACGGTAGAACGCGAAGGCGTGATGTCGAGCTTCGTCACCCAGCTTTCGGGCAAAGATCCTGAGGTCGAGGTCAAGCTTCCCGGATCCTACGCGCCCAATGTTTATGTCTCGGTAATGGCCGTGCGCGGCCGGGTGAACGGTGCGAAATTGTGGATCGCCGATCTCGCCAAACGCTGGAACCTGCCGTTCGGGCAAGGCGATGCCGCCAATGCCACGGCGACGGTTGACCTTGCCAAACCGAGCTACCGCATCGGCTATGCCAAGGTTAGAGTCGGCTGGGAGGGCCACAAGCTCGACGTTGCGGTGAAGGCCGACCGCGAAAAATATGCGGTGCGCGATAAGGCGCAAGTTTCTATCGCGGTGCACGATTCCGATGGAAAACCAGCACGCAGCGCAGACGTGACCTTCGTCGCGGTGGACGAGGCGCTGCTGCAATTGATGCCCAACAAATCGTGGAACCTGCTCGAAGCAATGATGGGCGAGCGCAATCTTGAGGTCGCGACTTCGACCGCGCAGATGCAGGTTGTCGGCAAACGGCACTTCGGCAAAAAAGCCGTGGCGGCGGGCGGCGGCGGCGGGGATGCTTCGGGCGTCAACCGTGAGAATTTCCAGCCGGTGCTGTTGTGGCAGGGCAAGGTGGCGCTCGATAGCAATGGCCTGGGCCATGTTGAAGTGCCGCTGTCCGATGCGCTGTCACGCTTCCGCATGGTGGCGGTGGCAACCAATGGCGCGCAACTGTTTGGCACCGGCGAGGCATCCGTGCGCACCGCGCAAGACCTTTCGACCTATCCAGGGCTTCCGGCATTGGTCCGCACCGGTGACCATTTCGATGCGGTGTTCACTCTGCGCAATGGCGCTGATCGCCCGATGACGGTCACCGCTCAGCCGGTGGTTGAGGGGCTTTCCGTGAAGTTCCCGCCGCTCACGCTCACGCTGCCCGCAGGCGCGGCGGGCCGGGTGCGATGGGGGGTTGATGCCCCCGCCAGCCCGAGCACGCTCAAGTGGACGCTCAACGTCAAATCGAGCGATGGCAAGGCCAAGGATTCGGTGGTCGCCATGCAGGAAGTTACCCCAGCGGTTCCCACCGAAGTCTGGGCGGCGAGCCTGCTGCGGGTGGGCGATCCCGCCCCGGTGATCGGCGTACCGATGGGCGCTTTGCCCGGCGGATTTGTCGATGTGGCGTTCAGCGATAGCCTGTCTGCGCCGCTCGACGGCGTGCGCAGTTATATGACCGACTATCTCTACAACTGCTTTGAACAGCGGCTTTCGCGGATCATCGTCAACGGCGATAGCGGCGGCTGGACAGTGCTCGCAGGATCAATGCCGACCTACCTCGATAGCGACGGCTTGCTGCGATACTGGCCCGATACGCGGCTCAAGGGATCGGCTGAACTCACCGCCTATGTCCTCGCCGCCACCTCGGCATCGGGACTGACAATCCCCGACGCATCGCGCGCCCGGATAATCGCTGGTTTGCAAGGTGTGGTCGAAGGCCGGGTGACGCGTGACCGCATGTGGCGCGCGGATGAGCGGATTGTGAAGGTCGCTGCACTGGCCGCCTTGGCCCGCGCCGGGGGTGCGACACCCGCGCTCGCCGCTCGGATCGATATGGTCCCAGCCGACATGCCGACATCGGCGCTGGCCAACTGGATGACCGTGCTTGATCGTCTGCCATCCGCCCCGCAACTGGCGACCCAGCGCGCTGCGGCAGAGGGCGAGCTGCGCCGCCGTCTGGTCTATGAAGGCACAAGGCTTGATCTGGCCGACCGCGACTCTGCGCCGTGGTGGATGATGACCAGCTCTGACGAAATGGCGATCCTCGCGCTCGATGCGGTGATTGGCAAACCCGGCTGGTCCGCCGAAGTCCCCAAGATGATGGTCGGCGTGGCCGCGCGTCAGCAGCGCGGGCACTGGGACACCACCCCTGCAAATGCTTGGGGCGTCATCGTTTCGCGCCGGTTCAACGCTGTCTTCTCGGCGAGCGCGGTGGCGGGGACCACGCATGTCAGCCTTGGCGGCGCTGCATTTAACGTTCTCTGGCCGCGCAAGGACGATGCAGTGCCGTTGCACTTGCCGCTTTTTGCCGGGCCGATGGCGATGACGCAGGCTGGCGGCGCGGGCCCGTGGGCGACGGTAACGGTCCATGCCGCCGTCCCACTGACCGCGCCATTGATGCAAGGATACCGCCTGTCACGCGAGGTTTCGGTGGTGTCTGCCCGAGAAAAAGGCAAGCTAAGTCAAGGTGATGTCATCCGGGTTCGGCTGACCATCGAAGCCAGCGCCCAGCGCAATTGGGTGGTGCTGTCCGATCCACTGCCGCCGGGAGCCGTGGTGCTTTCGAGCCTTGGCGGGCAATCGTCGATTCTCCAGCAGGGTGAAACATCGGAAGGCGTCACCCCCAGCTACAGCGAGAATAGCCGCGAGGCCTGGCGCGCCTATTACGAATGGTTCCCGCGCGGAAAATCGGTGGTTGAATATACCCTGCGGCTCAATTCCGTCGGGCGTTTCACCATGCCTCCCGCCCGTGTCGAGGCGATGTATGCCCCTGCAATCCGAGCACAATTGCCGGTGGCTCCGGTGACCGTGTGGGCGTTCTAGCACGCATCGATCCGCGCATTCGCAGGCGAGCGTTCATCGGGCTACTCTGCGCGCTGCTGATCGGATTGGTGGCGCTCGACTGGGTCACGCGCCCGCCGCTGGTGCCATCGTTTGGCGATCTGAAGGCGCATTGGCAACCGAGCGAGGCGTGGCTCTATGACCGTGACGGCCAGTTGCTCGATACGGTGCGGGTCGATTTCAACGCGCGGCGGCTGGCGTGGACACCGATTGCGGCGCTCAGCCCGGAACTTAGCCAAGCGGTAATCCGGGCCGAAGACCGCCGCTTTCTAAGCCACGGCGGGATAGATTGGCTGGCCGTAGCCGGATCGATGCGCGCGCGAGCGTCCGGCCAAAAGGCGCGCGGGGCATCGACAATCACTATGCAGCTCGCCGCGTTCCTTTCGCCGCAGATTGCCCGACCGGGAGCGCGCTCGCTGCTCGACAAGCTGCGGCAGGCGCGCGCGGCATGGGCGATTGAGAGCCGGTGGTCGAAGGGCGAAGTGCTTGAGGCATACCTCAATCTGGTGCCGCTGCGCGGTGAAACACAGGGCGTCAGCGCGGGCGCGCTAATGCTGTTCGGCAAGGCCCCCGCCGCGCTTGATCGGCGCGAGGCGGCGGTGATGGCAGCGCTGCTCCCCGATCCCGCTGCCGCCGCGCCGCGCATTGCCGAGCGTGCCTGTCGGCTTTTGCCAGCCGCCGATTGCCCGGCATTGCAGGCTCTGGCTGACAGCGTGGCGACACCGGGACGGCTGAGCGCAATCGATCCCGGTCTCGCCCCGCACCTTGCCGCGCACTTGCTGACCGAGCCGGGAATGAAGGTGACGACCACGCTCAATCCGCGCGTTCAGGCGCTCGCGGTGACGGCACTGCGCCATCAGCTTGAGGGCCTTGGTGCGCGGCGGGTGCGTGATGGTGCGGTGGTGGTGCTCGATAACGCCAGCGGTGAGGTGCTCGCCTATGTTGGCGGGGTTGGGCTGGGATCGACAGCGGCGGCAGTTGATGGCGCGTCGGCGTTGCGACAGGCGGGATCGACGCTCAAACCGCATCTTTACGCGCAGCTGATTGAGAAAAAGTGGCTCACCGCCGCCTCGATCCTCGAAGATTCGCCGGTGCAACTCGATACCGCGTCTGGCCTCTATGTGCCGCGCAATTACGACAATGCTTTTATGGGGCCGGTGACGGTGCGGCGGGCTTTGGCCAATTCGCTTAACGTACCTGCGGTGCGCGCGCTGCTGCTCGATGGGGTGCAGCCGTTCCGGGATCGGCTGTGGGATCTTGGCTACACCGGGCTGCAAGAGGACGGTTCCTACTACGGCTATTCACTGGCGCTGGGTTCGGCGGAGGTGACGCTGATGCAACAGGCCAGTGCCTATCGCACGCTGGCGAACCTGGGCCGCTGGTCACCGCTGCGATTGCGCAAGGATGATCCGGTGGGCGCAGCGCGGCAACTTGTTGACCCGGCGGCAGCGTGGATTGTCGGCGATGTCCTGTCAGACGCCGGTGCGCGGGCCGGTACGTTTGGGGTCGATTCGGCGTTGCGGCTGCCGTTTTGGGCGGCGGCGAAGACGGGCACGTCGAAGGCGATGCGCGATAACTGGTGCATTGGCTATTCGGATCGCTTTACCGTGGCAGTATGGGTCGGCAACCTTGAGGGCGATCCGATGCGAGCGATTTCGGGAACCAGCGGCGCGGCACCGGTGTGGCGTGATGTGATGATTGCGCTGCATCAGGACCGTGCGGGAAAGCAGCCGCCGCGCCCTGCTGATGTTCGCGCGCAGCACGTGGCGCTTGCCGCATTGGGAGAGCCACCGCGCAGCGAATGGTTCAAGGCCGGAACCGCGCAGGCCAGCATGGCCGAGGCTCCCGCCTTCGCCCGCCGCCCGCGTATTACCAATCCGGTATCGGGCGCGGTCTATGCCTTTGATCCCGATATTCCGGCAAGCCGTCAATCGCTCGGGGTGGCGGTGGTGGGGCCCGTGGAGAACTTCCGCCTGTCAATTGATGGCCGCGCCTTTGCTGGTGCGCCGGGCATGCCGCAATTGCCGATGATTCCGGGGAGCCACCTGCTCGCGCTGCTCGATGAAAGCGGGCGCACGGTCGATCAGGTGCGGTTTACGGTTAAGTGACTTAGGATTGAATCTTGTTTTCTGACCGAGAACGGCGACTTTCGTCGCGAGCTGTAGAAATGAGAAAAAGTTGGTTCTCGCAAAGACTGGCTCTTAGCCTCAAAACGGAACAACATTAAAGGAGGAGGGGCAACCTGCGGGTGGGTGCAGGCTGGGGCACCCCTCCTCCGGGTGCCGTTCCCCGGGGCAGAGGGGTGGGGAACGGCGGGCAGCTTATGCCAAAGTCAGACCGGACGAACCGGGCCTTCATCGAGCGCATCAAAATAGCGCGCCATTGAATCGGCGGACTTGTCTGTCAGTTCAATAAAGGCGCGGCGGCGATCGGACCGGTCTTCAACCCGCTGAAGCAGCCCGGTTTGCACCAGTTGACCAATCCAGCGCAGCGCCGTGGTTGGCGGGACAGCGGCAGCGATGCACAACGAGGTTACCGAAACGCGCTTCATCTCAGCGCGGGCGGCGGTAAGATCGAGCAGCATATCCCAAGCAGGATCAGCAAACAGTTCGCCATCGAAAAACCGCGCGCGCTGCTGGCGCTGGCGCAAGATCCGGCGGACCATGCGCGGATCGGGAAGCGCGGCGCGTGGCCGCCGCACCAGCGGCTCATTCGTATCGGGCGCACCCGCGAAGGCAAAGGCAGGCGCTTCCACCCGCGAACTTGGCCCGAAACTTGGCCCGAAACTTGGCAAGCCAAAGCCCCCAAGCCGCGCAGCGATTTCACCCACCTGTTCGGTCAGCCGCAGCAGCGTGATCCGGTCCGCCTCAGCCAGATCATGCACCCGGCCCCTCGGGCTCAGCGCGCGCACTCGCCCCAGCGCCATAATGAAATCGCTGCGTACCGGATCGACCAGCACTTGCGCGCGCGATTGATCGAGGCAGCCAAAAACATCATCAAGCGCGTCCATCGTCGTTGAAACAATCAGCGCCGCACCCGATTGCACCGCGCGCATATCAAGCCGCGCCAGCGCCGCAAGGTTCGCGCCGCCAGCCTCAGGACAATCGATCAGCACCACTTCCGCCAAGGGTACGGCATCACCATCGAACATGGCACCAAGCCCAAGCGCGGCCGTGACATGAAAACCCACGCCCGCGGCATCTTCGCGCAATTGGGCCAGCACATGCGGACGATCGGCAAAAACAGCCAAACTTAAGGCCACCTCTAAAAATAGTGCTTTCCCCGGCGGTGCAAAACTGATTCAGTCAGGCTGAGGCGTCGGCGGGAGCATGTCATGGGTCAGTCTGGTT
>JAYVNC010000019.1:0-2390 GCA_043758655.1 Novosphingobium sp. | reverse complement strand
CGGCTTCGGTGGCAAGGCTGGATGTGGTTTCGCCTTCACCAGCCACGTAGCGGTTACGAATGCCCGAACGTTCAACGATCCATTCATCGGTCGTATCGACGGTTAGCGATAGCTCGGCATTGCTTACTGCGCGAGCGGGCAAGGCGGAGCCGGTACCGATAATTACCGAACGCCGATTCACGCCTCTGCCGCCTTCACCTTTGGCGCATTGCCCATCTTATCAGCCCCAACGCGGGCGATGTCTGCTGCGATGCGCGCGGTAATATTGTTTTCAAGCAGCCGTGCGGTAACCGCCACGGCATTGGCCACACCAACCGCGCTCGCCGATCCGTGGCTTTTGACCACCACGCCATTCAGGCCAAGAAACACCGCGCCGTTGTGGTTGTTGGGATCGAGATGATGCTTCAAAATCTCAGTTGCCGGGCGCGAGATGAGGAAACCGAACTTTGATCGCAGCGAACTGGCGAACGAACGCCGCAGCAAATCAGCGACGAAACGCGCGGTGCCTTCGACTGCCTTGAGAGCGATATTGCCAGAGAAGCCATCGCTCACCACAACATCAACATCGCCGCGGCAGATCTTGTCCGCCTCGGTGAAGCCATCAAACGACATCGCGAGTTCGCCGCTGGCTTCTTTAAGCATCGCGGCTGCATCACGCAGGCCCTCGGTGCCCTTGGTTTCTTCGGTGCCGATATTGAGCAACCGCACGCGCGGTGATTCGAGACCCGTAACAATTCGCGAATAGGCCGCACCCATGATGGCGAATTGCACCAGATTGCGGGCATCGCACTCGGTATTAGCACCAAGATCGAGCATGATGACATCATTATCGCCCAGCGTCGGCAGCAATGCCGCAAGCGCCGGGCGATTGATCCCCGGCATGGTGCGTAGCGCCAGCTTGGAGATTGCCATCAATGCGCCGGTGTTACCTGCGCTGACAGCAGCCCCGGCCTGGCCCGCCTTTACAGCATTGACCGCCATTCCCATAGATGTGTTTTTGGCCCGCCGCAGCGCTTGGCTGGGCTTATCTTCGCCGCTGATGACTTCGGGAGCGTGGAGGATCTCCGATGCTGCGCGCAGGTTCGGGTGGGCTTTCAGCGCGGCCTTGATCGCCGTTTCATCGCCGACAAACAGGAACTTGAAACGATCATGCTGGCGGCGGGCAAGTGCGGCGCCCTCAACCATAACGCGCACACCAACATCGCCGCCCATCGCGTCAACGGCGATACGCGGCAGATCCATTTTCACTAACCTTTGTTCTGGCCGGGCCGTTACAGGCCTACGGCGATGATCTCACGACCATTGTAAAGACCGCAAGCTGCGCACAGATTGTGCGGACGCTTGAGTTCGCCACAATTGTTGCACTCATGGAAGGCATCAACCTTCAGCGCATCATGGCTGCGGCGCATGCCCCGACGGGAAGGCGATGTTTTGCGTTTTGGGACAGCCATTGCGGCACCTGTTCCTGAAATTTCTTGACGTTAATTCGGGTGATCCGCATCCCGGATAGAGCCGGGGGACGAAAGCGAAGGCGCGCCTATAGCTTATTTCTCGTGCGTTGCAACCCGCTTGGGGTTAGCACCCGCGCTAGTTCACAACTGGGGCCAAATTCGGGGAGATGATACCAATGACCATGCTACTTCCAACAACGCTGTGCCTTACCGCAGCGGCGCTCGTAATCAATTTCTGGCTCGGCATGCGCTGCGGCCAGATACGCTCAGCTGAAAAGATTGGCGTAGGCGATGGCGGGAATGACCTGCTGATGCGCCGAATGCGCGCGCAGATTAACTTCATCGAGCAGGCTCCGCTGACGCTTTTGGGCGTGGGACTGCTTGAACTTGCTGGCAGGGGCGGAATGTGGCTCGCTCCGCTCGGTGCACTCTTCCTGATCGGGCGCGTAGCGCACGGCATCGGCATGGACGGCACATTCAAACCAGGCCGCGCGATCGGCATGATTACCGGAATGCTTCTGCAACTGGCTATCGTCGTGGTCGCCGTCGGAGCATCGCTCGGCAAAATGTAGGCTTACCCGTAACGCTTATCGGCCACGAAGGGATTAGTCTGCCGTTCGTGGCCGAAAGTGCTTGTCGGGCCATGCCCGCAGATAAACGTCACATCATTGCCAAGCGGCCACAATTTCTGCGTGATCGAATCGAGCAGGTCTTGATGGTTACCGCGCGGGAAATCGGTGCGGCCGATTGATCCCTGAAAGATCACGTCTCCCACAACCGCCAGCCGCGATTCGGGATGGAAGAAAACCACGTGCCCCGGCGTGTGGCCGGGGCAATGAATCACCTGCATTGTGATTTCGCCGAACGACACCGTATCGCCATCGGCCAGCCAGCGATCAGGAACAAAGCTTTCGCTCGGCACACCATAGCGCGGTTCGT
>JAYVNC010000018.1:0-7551 GCA_043758655.1 Novosphingobium sp. | reverse complement strand
GCGGCCTTCCAACGGGCCCTTCCAGGGGCCGTAACCGGCAAATAGCCGGTTCATAATGCCGGTGCCGCGTGTGTCGGTCAGGAATTCGCCATGATAGCCGATCAGGCCGCGGCTGGGGGCGGAAAAGGTGATGCGGGTCTTGCCGCCGCCAGATGGCCGCATGTCGGTCATCTCAGCTTTGCGGATCGCCATTTTCTCAACGACGGTGCCCGAATATTCATCGTCAACGTCGATTACGGTGATTTCGTAAGGCTCGGTCCGCTTGCCGTTCTCGTCCTCACGATAGAGCACGCGCGGGCGGCTGATGCCGAGTTCAAAGCCTTCGCGGCGCATCGTTTCGATCAGTACGCCAAGCTGCAATTCGCCGCGCCCGGCAACCTCGAAACTGTCCTTGTCGGCGCTTTCGGTGACTTTGATCGCGACGTTGCTTTCGGCTTCACGCCCCAGCCGGTCACGGATCATGCGGCTGGTCACTTTGGTGCCTTCGCGCCCGGCAAAGGGGCTGTCATTCACGGCAAAGCGCATTGATAGCGTCGGCGGGTCAATCGGCTGGGCATAGAGCGGCTCGGTTACCGTGGGATCGCAGATGGTGTTGGCGACGGTGGCTTCGGTAAGGCCAGCGATCGAGATAATATCGCCCGCGTGGGCCTCTTCAACCGGCACGCGCTCAAGCCCGCGGAAGGCCATCAGCTTGCTCGCGCGGCCGGTTTCGATGACCTTGCCATCACGATCAAGCGCGTGGATTGGCGAATTGACCTTGATAGTGCCGCTCTGGACCTTGCCGGTCAGGATGCGGCCAAGGAAGTTATCACGATCAAGCAGCGTAACGAGGAACTTGAACGGGCCATCGACATCGGCTTCGGGCGCGGGGACGTGGGACACGATGGTTTCGAACAGCGGGGCCAGATCGCCCGAGCGCGCGTCCTGGTCCTCGCTGGCATAGCCATTGCGGCCCGAGGCATAGAGCACGGGGAAATCGCACTGCTCATCGCTCGCATCGAGGCTGACGAATAGATCGAACACTTCGTCGAGCACTTCCTGCGCGCGGCCATCAGCACGGTCGATCTTGTTGACCACCACGATCGGGCGCAGGCCGAGCGCGAGCGCCTTGCCGGTGACGAACTTGGTCTGCGGCATTGCGCCTTCGGAGCTATCGACCAGCAGGATCACGCCATCGACCATTGACAAGATGCGTTCAACCTCGCCGCCGAAATCGGCGTGACCCGGGGTGTCGACGATGTTGATATGCGTGGTAGTGCCGTCGGCACCTGCCCATTCAACGCTGGTGCACTTGGCAAGAATGGTGATGCCGCGCTCTTTTTCGAGATCGTTAGAATCCATCGCCCGCTCTTCAACGCGCTGGTTATCGCGGAAGGTACCGGATTGGCGAAATAGCTGATCGACGAGTGTGGTCTTACCGTGGTCAACGTGGGCGATAATGGCGATATTGCGAAGGGGGGCGGACATGTTTGGCTTTCGGTATCTTTCGGGGCGGGCGCGTGTTGCACCGCAACATGGGCGCGCCCCTAGCCGATGCGGCCTTGCGGGGCAAGCGTGAGACTGCGCGAATGACTTTTGGGCGACTGTGACTTACTCGCAACAGTTCGGGCTTTGTGTCGCAATTGAAACTATTTCCGATTGCGCTGAGCCCGCAGGATTCCTATGGTTTACGCATAAGGAACCGGGGTTAGCAGGGCCAACAAGCCATGCCGTAACGTAAACCACCGGTAGAGAGAGGACTGTCACCATGAAATCGACCACCTTCGGCCGTGCCGTTTCGAATCGCACCGGGCTTTTGCTAGGCGCAGCTGCCATTTCGCTGATGCTTCCCAGCGTCGCCAGCGCGCAGGATGCCAAACCGGCTGTGGCAGAAGATGCCGTGCCACAGGATGGCAATGAGATCGTCGTTACCGCCACCAAGCGTGAACAAACGCTACAGTCCACGCCTGTTGCTGTGACGGTTACTACCGCTGATGCGATTGAACGCGCGCAGATCCGCGATATTCAGGGCCTCTCAACACTGGTCCCTTCGCTCCGCACAACCCAGCTGCAAAGCTCGATAAGCACCTATTTCTCGATCCGCGGTTTCGGCAACGGCGCGAACAACCCCGGTATTGAAACATCGGTCGCGGTGTTCGTTGATGGCGTTTATCGTTCGCGCTCAGCCTCGCAGATCGGCGATCTTCCCGATATTCAGCGCGTTGAAGTGTTGCGCGGGCCGCAGTCGACTTTGTTCGGCAAGAACGCATCGGCTGGCGTGATTTCAATAGTTACCAAGGCGCCGCAGTTCAAATTTGGCGGCAACATGGAAGCGACTTACGGCAACTTCAATGCAATCACATTCAAGGGTGTGGTCACGGGGCCGCTCAGCGAAACCGTCGCAGTCAGCCTTGCCGGTGGTTATAACCGCCGCGACGGCTATGTTACGGACAGCGGCTACAATGGCAAATCGAACGGACGCAATCGTTATTTCGTGCGCGGCCAGATGCTGTTTGAGCCCACGAGCGATCTCAAAATCCGCCTCATTGCAGACTATGACAAGATTGACGAAAATTGCTGCGCGGTGTTCCAGCTGGCCAACGGCAATCCGGTGGTCAATGCGCTGACAGGCCGCACCACGGCGAAACCAAATCCGTTCCTTGACCAGACTAGCACCAACTTTCCATCGAACAACAAGGTCGAGAACTACGGCGGCTCCGCGCAGATTGATTACAACTTTGGCAACGTAGCCTTGACCTCGATCACCGCCTATCGCCGCAGCAATGCTGCAACCACGCAGGATTCAGATTTCTCGCCGGGTGATTTCCTTGGGGCGAATACAGGCGACATCAGGCTCAAGACCTTCACGCAGGAACTGCGGCTCGCATCAAAGTTTGATGGTCCGTTGAACTTCCTCGTCGGCGCTTATTTTTACGATGAGCAAGTTGCCTACAAGAACGCGCTGACCTTCGGCAAAGACTTCCGCACCTTCACCAATATCGCTTCGGGCGGCGCTGTAACGGCGCTTGAAACTTCAATTTTGAGGTTGCCGCTGAACACCTTCCATAAGCAGGGTCAGGGAATTTTTGACGATTTCCGCATGCACGACAAATCGTATTCGGCATTCGGCAATGTCGATTTTGAGGTTGGTGACCTAACGCTGACTGCTGGTGTGAACTACACCAAGGATAGCAAAACGGTCACTTCGAATACATTTAGTACCGACTCGTTCTCTGCATTGAACCTTCCACTGATTGTCAGCTCGGCGATTAACACTAACGTTCGATTGACTGTTGCCTCACAGTTGGGGCTTCCGACCGGCACAGTAGCCAGTGACGCGCAAGTTGCATTTTTCAATTCGGTTGCCCCGGCGGGTTCATACAATGCGATTGTGGGTGGCGTTTCTGCGCAGCTCAATCCGCTGCTCGGCCTGCGCGTTCTTCAGTTCCTTCCGCCATTCCTCAACATTCCCAACGCGGTTGAAAGCGGCAAACTGACCGAGGACAATTTCTCTTACACCCTGCGCGCGGCCTATAAGGTCAACGAGCACATCAATGCCTACATCAGCTATGCGACCGGCTACAAACCTGCCAGCTACAACCTCTCGCGCGATAGCCGTCCTTTCCCGTCAGACCTTACCGCCATCCAAGCGGTCCCCGGTCTGGCGACAACCAACCTGACCACCGGCAGCCGCTATGCACCGGGTGAAAAGGCCAAGGTTATGGAATTCGGGCTCAAAGGTAATTGGGGCGTAGTTTCGATGAACTTTGCCGCCTTCAAGCAGATCATCGATAACTTCCAGTCGAACATCTTCACCGGCACGGGCTTTGCTCTCGCCAGTGCTGGTCGCCAATCGACCTATGGCTTCGAATTTGAGGGCACGGCTCACCCGGTTCCTGAATTGACGCTGAGCATGGCGGTTACCTACCTCAAGCCTAAGTATGACAGCTTCGTCAATTCGGCGCTGGGTGACGCTTCGGGAACGGTTCCAGCGGGTATTCCGCCAATCTCTGCCACATTCGGCGCAATGTGGAACCATGCTTTGGCCAATGACGACCACATCATCTTCCGTACCGATTTCCACTATGAGGCTCCGGTCCAGGTTAACGAAGGCCTGCCAGCCTTCATTCAGCGCAATGCCGCTACCGGTGCCGTAATCTCCTACCAGCCTGCGCTCGATGCCGCGCGCCCGTTCCGGCGTGAAGTCAGCGAGCTCAATGCTTCGATGACCTATGCCTTCAACATGGGGCTGGAGCTTTCGGTTTGGGGTCGCAATCTCACCAATGCGCGTTGGATCACAACAATCTTCGACGTTCCCGCGCAGACCGGCAACATCGCCGGCTACACCAACACGCCACGCACATTTGGCGGTTCGGTTCGCTATCGTTTCTAAGCGGGTTGTTTAAGCATCACGAAAGCGGGGGCTCTGAAAGGAGCTTCCGCTTTTCGTTCGTCTGCCTGGTTGACGGGACGCGATGACGCCGTGATTATCGGAGCAATGACGGCGCACAATGAGGGGCAATAATGGAAATGATGCTGCTGCCTTTTCGCCGCTATTTCGATTTTTCCGGTCGCTCGCGCCGTCGCGAATACTGGCTGTTCACGCTGTTCTGGTACCTCGTGACAATCGGCTGCGGCGTGCTGATGCTGGCGGGAATTCCGTGGGACAAGTCTGGGTCCGATGCTGTACCCGGTGTGATGCTGTGGGTCGGCATGACCATGATGTTTCTGTTTTGGCTGGGCGGGCTGATTCCCAGCATCGCGGTGACCGTGCGACGGTTTCACGATCAGGGTCTGTCTGGCTGGATGTTTCTGCTCTATTTCATACCCTATCTGGGGTGGCTGATCATCTTCGTATTCATGTTCATCGAAGGCAATCGCGGCGAAAATCGGTTCGGCCATGATCCCAAGGGCTTGGGCACGGCGGATATTTTTGCTTAGTACTCAGGGCTTAAAGCTCGCGCAGCGCCTGCGATGGCCGGGTGCGCAATACTGGCAACGATGCCGCGAGTGCGAAGGTGAGCACCAAGAGCAGCCCGCCACCGAGCACGCCGAACACTTCTGGCCAGTTGGGCAGCCAGTCAAAAGTGAACAGCTTGACCACCACCGCCCAAGCGATTCCGGTGCCGAGCGCCAGCGATACCCCCGCCAATAACGTCGCCAGCAGCCCATATTCGCCGAGTTGCAGCAGCAGCAACTGCCCCCGGCTCGCGCCGAGCACGCGCAGGATCACCGTGTCATAAGTTCGCGCCGCCCGCGCCGCAGAAATCGCGCCGAGCAGCACGGCGATACCCGCGAGCACGGTTACCGATGCCGCCGCAAGGATCGCAAGGTTCATTTGTGAAATCAGCGCGCGTGCTTGTTTGAGCATCGGCCCGGTTTCGATCACCGAACTGGAAGGGAAGGCGCGGGCAAGATCGCGCAGCAGGGTGGCGGGTTTTGCGCCTTTGGGCAGATCAATCGTCGCCGCCAGATTGTGCGGCGCATCGGCAATCGCATTGGGCGAGAACACCAGCACATAGTTGAAACCCATCGAATCCCAGTCGATCCGCCGGAACGAAGCAATCGTCGTCTCGCGCTCAACCCCCAGCAAAGAAATCGCCATATGATCGCCCAGATGCAGGTCGAGCGTCTCGGCCAGCTTCTCGTCGATGGAAACCAGCGGCGGGCCGGTGTAGTTCTTCGGCCACCACCTGCCCGCGGTCACCGCGTTGCCTTCGGGCACCGCATCTGAATAGGTTAGCCCGCGCTCACCCTTCAGCGCCCAGGCCTTGTCAGGAATATCCTTAAGGCTGGAGGTGCGCACCATCGCTCCCGGCGGGCCATAGGCGAGTATCGCGCCGCGCAGCGCCGGGATCATGCGGATTTGCGCCTTCGGGGCGACGCTGAGCACTGCCTTGCGAAAGAGGTCAGCGCCCGGCTTTGGCACGTCCATAACGAAATAGTCGGGCGCGCGGGCGGGAACCCGGGCGGAGATATTGGCATCAAGGCTACTTGAAATCGCCGCCAATAAAACGAAAGCCGAAAGGCCGAACCCGAGCGCAGTGACCAGCGCGCCAGTTTGCGATCCGGGGCGGTGCAGATTGGCGATGGCCGAGCGCAGCAGCGGATTGGACGGGCTGGGGAGGGCGGCGAGCCCCTTGCGGATCGCCCAGCCAAGACCCCCGAGCAACAGTAGAACTGCGGCGGTTCCCGCCAGAAAACCGGTGGTTACTTGCCAATCAGGCGCGGTCGATAGCGCAAGCGCGACGATTGCGCTCAGCCCAATCGCGATGGGCAGTGCCGCGCGTTTCCAATCATTGCCGAGCGGGCTGATGCGGGCGCGCAGCAGCGCCATCGCCGGAAAACTGCGCGCGCGGGCGAGCGGCACGGCGGTGAACACCAGTGCCACCAGCAGCCCATAAAGCGCGGCGCTGAGCAGCGCGACAGGCTCAATTGTGAAACCTTCAGGCACGGGCAGCAGCCCCGACAGCGCGCGGGTGAGCAGCGGCGTGACCAGCACACCCGCGATCAGCCCCAGACCAATGTCGGCCAACGCCGCCGCGAGCAATTGCATCAGCGTGATGCGGGCAATGTCGCCGCTGGTTGCGCCGAGCACTTTAAGCGTGGCTATCGCCCCGCGCTTGCTTTCAAGCCACGAACTTACCCCGCCGCCAATACCGATCCCGGCGATTGCCAGCGCGGCAAGGCCGACCAGCACCAGAAACTGCCCCATGCGTTCAATGAACTTTTCGGCCCCCGGTGATGCCGCATCGCGGGTTTTGAGGTCGAGCCCGGCTTCGGGGAACTGGGCTTTCAAGCGGTCAACCAACACCTTGGGATCGCGCCCGGGGGGGAGGGCGATGCGCAATTTGGTGCGGTACATCGCGCCCGGCTGGATCAGCCCTGCGGATTCTGGAAAATGCTCACTGACGATCACCGCTGGCCCGAGCGCGAAGCCTTCCCCCAGCCGGTCCGGCTCATCGGCGATCACCCCTGCGACCGTAAGCTTTTGCGCGCCGATGGTGAATGTTCCGCCTTTTGCCAAGCCAAGACGCGCCACCGCGCCTTCACCGATCCAAGCACTGCCCGGCGGGGGAGCGCCAACCTTGCGCCCATCCTGAAGCCTCAAGCGGCCATAGAGCGGCCATTTCGCGTCGACCGCCTTGAGTTCTACCGGCGCGGCGAGATCGCCCGCGCTCGCCATCGCCTCCATCCGGGTGCCGCTCGACAGCAGCCCGGCCGGGCGAATTGCCGTGATCTCAGCATCGGTGAGCCCGCGCTGCCACACCGCGACCTGCACATCGCCGCCAAGGATCAGGCTGCCGCGCGTCGCCAGCTCACGCTCAATCGCGCGGGTCAGAGTTCCGATAGCCGCCAGCGCGCCGACGCCGAGGAACAGGCAGATCAGCAACAGTCGCAGGCCCTTGAAGCGCATCGAAAGGTCACGCCGGGCGATCCGCCATGCTGTGGCATAACCTGCTCCCCTCCTCTTCAGGGGAGGGGCTGGGGGGGGGGGCTGTCCGTTATTCGCAACATCGCGTCCGGCGGACAGCCCCCACCCCAACCCCTCCCCTGAAGAGGAGGGGCTTT
>JAYVNC010000017.1:0-2401 GCA_043758655.1 Novosphingobium sp. | reverse complement strand
GCTACGGAGGAACCTATGGCGCAATCAGACACACGAGTCGCGAATAATTTATCGCCCCGGCTGTCGCGTTTTCAAATCTGCGGCGCGCTGGCTTATGGCGCGGTCTTGTGGTTCGCTGCGGCAAACCTGCTGCGCGAACTGGCCCCGCTGGGGATTTATGAAGGTTCGGCGCGGCTATGGCTATATGCGCTGATCTGGCCGGGGACGGTTCCATTCGTCTTCCTGGCGCGCAAGTTGTTCGGCTTGCCGCGCGGGCTGCTGGGCCCGGCCTTCGCCGCCGCCACCGCGCTCGCCACCTTGCTCGATGGCTTGGCCCTCGCGTGGTGGCCCGCGCTTTACGGCACTGACAGCGCGCAAGTGGCAGGCGCGGGCGCGACAATCCTGTGGGGCGCCGGCACTGGCATGGCGCTGGCATTCTGGTTCGACCGGAGCGCAGCATGACCGCCCGGCCGACCGAACCCTTGCCCGTGATTGAGGCGTTCCTCAGTGCGATGGGGCGTAAAGATTACGACGAAGGCCTCAAATATCTCGCGCCGGATTGCCAATACCGCAACATCCCGCTGCCGGGCGTATTGATTGGCCCGGCGGGTGTCTGCGCGATGCTGGAGCCATTTTTTGCGCCGACCATAGAGAATGATCTGCGGATCATTCACGCGGTGAATGATGGCGCGCATGTCTTCACCGAGCGGCTTGACCGGCATCTGCTTGATAGCGGCTGGGTTGAATTGCCCGTGGCCGGCGTCTGGGAAGTCCATGACGGGTTGATCACCGCGTGGCGTGACTATTTTGATGCCGCCACGATCCTCGATAAGTGGCCAACGGGGTGAAGCCGGGGCTGCTGAAACGGCGGTTTCAAGCTGCCGCTATCACGCTGCCGCTATCACGCAAACGTATCCCCCACACTCGTCACGGACGCTTGCGCAATCGTCACCCGCCCGACAATCCGCAGCAGTTGCCACGCCGCGATGCTCAGCAGGGCCGAGGCGAATGCCAGCGACGCCACCCCGGGTTCTATCCGCATCCCAACCATGAAAATCCCCCCGAAAGCTAAGCTTTTGAGGGGACTTTATCGCGATTCGGGCGCGGTGCAAGCAACGGGCTTAACGCGGCTCAGGCGGGGGCGAGCACCCCTTGCGGCAAGCGCGCGCGTAGGTTGCCGGGCAATTGCAGCACCAGCGCGGAGCGGATCGGGGTCCAGAACGCCGACAGCGCCAGCAAGGCCGATCCGATCACCAGCCCGGTCAGCGCCACGTTCAGTTCGACCATGCCAAATTGGCGGAACAGATAGGTCATCGCCAGCAGCACATAGGCCAGCGCCGAGACCAGCAAGGCGCGCCGATCAACCGCCAGCGCCACCACGCCCATCAGCACATAGATCGCGAGCACGCCCAAGGCAGAAGCTGCGCCGATGTTCTCCCCCTCGGTGATCCCGAGCCAGTGGAACAGCGGATGGGCTATCATCGGCGCGGCCAGCAAGTGCAGCCAGAACGCGACATCGCTGCGGCGGGTTTCGCGCTTGGCATCGCTCATGTCCCAGCGCATCGCATAGGCAAACACCGCCAGCCCGCAGACGAACACCAGCGGCAGCAGGATCGGCTCAGGATTGTGATCGGTCTGCCCTTGCATGGTCACTGACAGCACCAGCGCGATTACCGTCGCGGCGATGGCTGCTGCCCCGGCGGCAACCGTGATCGGAACCATGAAGCGCCGCCAGTGCAGCCATGCCGCGCCGGCTGCGAGGAGCCCGATCCCGGCCCCGATCAGCGCGCCCGCCTGACCCGACAGATTAGGCTCGGTCTCGGCCAGATAGTTGATCGGGATCGCCGCTGCGCCGCCCACGAAGGCCAGCAGCAGCACAATCGACGGCAGCGCCATGCGGCGTTTGCGGGTGAAGAATTCAGATAGTCCCCAAGCCGCCGCGGCCACCAGCACCCCGGCCATGCCGGGCGCGATGACGTGCCCAATTCCGGCGCAGGCGACCAGCAGCAACACCGCTGCAATCGTCACGAAAATATCGTTGAAGCCGGTGATCAGCCGGAACTGCTCTTCATCGGCGACTGGCGCGCTGCGCATTCCCGCGGCGTGCGCGCGAAACGCTTCCGCCGCTTCATGGCTTAACGCACCGGCACTTACGGCCGCTTGCAGATCTGTTTCGGAATACATCGGCATCCTCCCTGTTGGATGGGCAGGATAGTGGCGCAGCTGTGTTAGTGTGTCAATACACTGTTTGCGGGTGGGGTGGAGGAGAAGGAAGTAAGGGGTTCTCGCAGAGGCGCAGAGCAGAAGGGAGGCGCGAAGGGGTCTCGCTTGCGGCACCGCCGCCTTTGATTCTTACGATGCTACAGCGGCGAGCGTTGATTTGAAATGCGGCTTCGCCGCCAGCGCAACACCTCCGCGCCTC
>JAYVNC010000016.1:0-7609 GCA_043758655.1 Novosphingobium sp. | reverse complement strand
CCCATGCTAAACAACCTCGCACAGCAGCCAGCAGATGCGCTCCTCGCGCTGATCAAGCTCCACAACGATGATCCGCGCGCCAGCAAGATCGACCTGGGTGTCGGCGTCTATCGCACCGGACAAGGCGACACCCCGGTGTTTGGCGCGATCAAGGCGGCGGAGAAGAAGCTGCTCGAAACGCAGACTTCAAAGGCGTATCTCGGGCCAGAGGGCGATATGGGCTTTGTCCACGCGCTGATGCCATGGGTGTTTGGCAAGGCCGATCCGACGATGGGCGGACGTATCGAAGGAATGCAGACCCCCGGCGGCACCGGTGCGGTGCGGCTGGCGATAGGATTGGCCAAGCGCGCGGGGGTTAAGCGGATATGGATGGGCACGCCCAGCTGGCCCAACCATGCGCAAATTATCGCTGATCTGGGGCTTGAACTCAAACCGTTCAGCCACAACTCGGCAGACGGTGTAGTTGATATGGCCGAAGTGCTGGCGGTGATTGCGGGCGCGGATGATGACGATGCCATCCTGCTCCACGGCTGTTGCCACAACCCGACCGGAATCGATTATGCCAACGATCAGTGGGATGTCATCGCCCCTGCCATCCGCGAAAGCGGTGTGCTTCCGATCCTTGACCTTGCCTATCAAGGTCTTGGAGCGGGGATGGAGGAAGATGCTTATGGCCTGCGCCGAGTGCTCACCGAAGTGCCCGAGGCGCTGATTGCCTATTCTTGCGACAAGAATTTCGGGCTCTATCGTGATCGCGTCGGTGCGGTTTATGTGATGATGGAAAGCGCTGATCTGGTTCCGGCGGCCATTTCAAACGGCTATGGGCTGGCGCGTGCCGCATGGTCGATGCCGCCCGATCACGGCGCGGCTGCGGTTCGGCTGATCCTGGAAGATCCCGCGCTTACCGCGATGTGGCTTGATGAACTTGATCAAATGCGAGCGCGCATGGCGCAGGTTCGGGCCAAACTGGCGGGGGCCGGGATGGCGGGCTCGGTGAACCTTTCGCCGCTCGGCGCGCAACACGGGCTGTTCTCGATTGTTCCGCTCAAAGCAGAGCAGGTACTCGAAATGCGGGCCAAACATGGCGTCTATATGGCTTCATCAGGACGTATAAACGTCGCCGGATTGACTGTGGGCAACATTGACCAGTTCATCGCCGCCGTTGCGGACGTGAGCGCCTGATATGAACCTGCAACCGGTTCTTGATGGGGACCGGTTACTGCTCCGGCCACTCGCTGCCGCCGATTGGCAGGCGCTGTTCGCTGTCGCATCGGACCGCGAGATATGGGCAATCCACCCAGCGCATGATCGCTGGCAGGAACCGGTGTTTCGCGCGTTTTTCGATGAGGCCTTGGAGCAAGGCGGCGCGGTTGCAGTGATCGACAAAGCGACCGGCGCCATCATCGGCTCCTCGCGCTGGCAAGGGTATGATCGGGCGAATGGCGGATCGGTCGAGATCGGCTGGACGTTCCTCGCGCGCAGTCACTGGGGCGGGGGGTATAATGCCGAGCTGAAGCGAGCGATGCTGGTGCATGCGTTTGGATTTGTGGACCGGGTGGTGTTCCACGTCGGCGAAGCCAACTTGAGATCGCGCAAGGCGTTAGAAAAGATCGGCGGAAAGCTGGTGGACGAAATCTTTTACACCGAGCGGGCGGGGGCCGAGATCGCCCACTTAGTCTATGAAATTACACGGGAAAGTTTCGCGGGCGGGCCGCTCAGCTCCTGAGGCTCTGCATCCGCTTCAAATAGCGCGCCAGCACGTCGATCTCGAGGTTCACTTTGCTGCCCTGAACCAGCGCGCCGAGCGTCGTGACGTCGCCCGTATGTGGTATGAGATTGAGCGCGAAGTGGCAGGCACCGCCGGGCTGATCGACCACTTCGTTGACTGTCAGCGAAACGCCATCGACGGTGATTGAACCCTTCGCGGCCAAATAGGGCGCAAGTTCTTGTGGCGCGGCAATGATTACCCGCAGCGATCCGCCGGTCACGCTGACACTGACGACCTCGCCCACGCCATCAACGTGCCCGGTTACGATATGCCCGCCAAGCTCATCGCCGAGCTTTAGTGCGGGTTCGAGGTTGAGCGGCGTGCCAACCACCCAGCGCCCCGGTACTGTGCACTTAACCGTCTCTCCCGAGATGTCGACCGCGAACCAGCTTTCGCCAGCTGCGCCGCCGCGCTCAACAACGGTGAGGCAGCAGCCCGAACAGGCGATTGATGCGCCGATGGCAATATGCGCAGGATCGAATGGACACGCGATCACCGCGCGCAGGTCGCCCGCGCCCTTGGTTTGCGTGATTGTGCCGATGGCAGTGACTATTCCAGTGAACATAGCGACCGTTCGTAAACGTCCAGAACGTCATTGCCAAGCTGGCGCTGATCGCAACGCTTCCAGCCCGAATTACCCACCGCCAGCGCCGCCTCGGTCAATTCGGGCAGCGCGGGAACCCCAGCGCCAATGGTGATTGGCGCGCGGTAGAGCATCAGCCGGTCGACTAGGTCAGGCGCGAGGAAGGCGCGCGCAGTCTCAGCCCCGCCTTCGACCATCAGATATTGTGCATCGCCCATGGCGAAAATTCCTTGTGGGGATGCCATTGCCTGCCAACCATCTGGTGCATTGCTGCTAGTGAGAATCCAGCGTTCAGGGCTGCGGCTTTCTAGGCCCGGCAGCCGAACGTTGAGGCGGGCTTTATCCGCCGCGAGTGTTCCTGCACCCACCAGAATCGCATCCATCCGCGCCCGCACCGTGTGAACATGCGCGCGGGCAGGCTCGCCGGTTAGCCACTGGCTTTTGCCGGGCGGACGGGCGAGGCAGCCATCTTGCGACAATGCCAGTTTGAGTGTCACGTGAGGTCGGCCGGGCGTTATGCGGGTGAGGTATCCGGCGAGGCTTTGTTTGCACGCGGCGTTTTCGACCAATTCGGCAGCAATTCCTGCGCTTTGAATCCGCCTAATGCCTTCGCCCGCCGTGCGCGGATCAGGATCGGCGCAGCCGACCACCACCCGTGCCAATCCCGATGCGGCGACCAGATCGGCACAAGCCGGACCGCGGGTGCTGTGGTGCGCACAAGGTTCAAGGCTTACATACAGCGTCGCGCCGCGCGCTGCTTCGCCAGCCGCCGATAGAGCAACCGCCTCGGCATGAGGCCTGCCGCCCGCGCCAGTCCAGCCGCGCGCTACCACTTGGCTTTGATGGACGATAATCGCGCCGACAGAGGGATTAGGCCGCGCCATTGGCCACCCGCGCGCGCCCATCCGCGCGGCGGCATCAAGCCAGCGCAGGTCTTCAGTTTTGGGCAACAGCTGCCTGCGGGACGGCTGCTGGCGGCTTGGCCTTTGGCGCGACACCGGGCTTTACGCCAGGTTTTGCATCAGCCTTGGCCTCGCGCTCAATACGCTCCACATCCATGCCCGAAGCGCGGCCTGCCGCCTTGTACATCTGACGCAGCTCTTCTTCGGCTTGGGCTTGTTCGGCGGCGCGCTCATCAATGAATTTCTGGTTGGCTTTGATGAAGGCGTGCCGCTGTTTGTCGGTGCGGGTTAGCGGCCACGAATTGATATAGGTCACTGTAGGGCGCGGCGGCGGACCGCGCCATGTATCGTGCGTCAGCATCCAGAAAAGCAGCCCTGTCGTCGCTGCGGCTGCCAACGCGGTGCGCCAGCGCTTCGGCCCGGCCTCGCGAAACACCTCGACGAACTCGGTGATCGACCCGGTGGGGCTGACTTCACGCATTTTTGGCAGGCCTAGCATAGCGCTAATCTAGGGGCAGTGCTGGCGGATTGCCAGTCTATCAGCCAAAATGGCGATAAAGCGAGCGGCCCTCGCGCTTGAGCCAACGATCCGCCTCGCCAATGCGGTGTTCGAACAGTCGGGCAAGGTGAGCCTTGAATGCCGGAGAATGATCGAAGTGGGTGAGGTGGGCAACTTCGTGCGCCACCACGGATCGCCGGACCATATCGGGTGCCATAATCAGCCGCCAGTTGATCCGCAGTGCCCCGCGCGCCGAACAGCTTCCCCATCGCCGCTGCGCAGAGGACAACCCCAGCACCGGTGCCTCGCGGCCATCCTGCGCGCAATAATGGGCGAGGTCTGCGGCGAGCAAAGCCTGCGCTTCGGCCTTCATCCAGCGGACCAAACGCGAGGATAGGCTTTGTTCGGTCCCGCCAAGCCGCACCTCACCATTCGCCAGAATAACCCGGCGCGGGGCGTTGGGATCATGCGTGATCGTCACCATCTCGCCGCGAAAGGGAAACTGGGTGCCATTGCCAATAGGCTGGGCATCGGGGATGCGCGCCGCCTGCCGCTCAAGCCAGTCAATCCGCCCCGCGGCAAAGGCCAACGCCTCGCACGTTGGGATCCAGCGCGGCACGGTGATGAGCACCGCGCTACCATTGGGGGAAAGCCGCATAGTCAGTCGCCGCGCGCGTTCATTGCGGCGGATTTGCACCGGGAGAACACGCCCGCCAACCTCCACCGCAGGCTCCTCACGCGGATCACGGCGGAGCCAGTCAAGCATGAGGCGCCTTAACGATCATAGGCCTCGTCCCAGACAACGTGGTTCTCAATCGGCCCGGCAATGTCTTCCGAAATCAGCTTGCCGCGGATTGAATGGCCTTCGCGGTGAACCGCATCACGGTCACCGCTGATAAGGTAGTGCCACGCGGGCAGTGCCTCGCCATCGGCGCGGCGGCGATAGGCGCAGGTGGAGGGCAACCACGGCAGGGTGGCGGCCAGTTTAGAGTTTAGGGTGACGCAGTCGGGCACATATTTGTGCCGCTTTGTATAGTCCGAACATCGCCCGGTCTTGAGATCAAGCAGGCGGCAACCGACGTTGGTCGGCCAGACGCGGCCGGTGTCTTCATCCTCCACCTTGTGGCGGCAGCACTGACCGCAGCCATCGCACAGCGCCTCCCATTCGGCGCGATTGAGCGATTCAATCGGGCGCTCCCAAAAGTTGCTGCCTAGCGCACCCATTTTGCCAGCTCTTCGGAAACGGCATCGGCACCCTTGTCGATTGGCAACATGGCAATCGGTTTACCGCCGGGATCGAACAGATAGGCTATCCGGCTGTGGTCCATAATATAGCCGCCGGGCATGTCCTTCCCCCGCGCGTGATAGATGGCGAAGGCCTTCGCCGCGCGATCAATCGCGTCAGGCTTGCCGGTCAGCCCGATCATCGTTGGGGAAAAATACCCGGCAAACTCTCCGACGCGGGTGGGGGTATCGCGTTCAGGATCGATGGTGATGAACAGCGATTGCACGGTGGGTGCAAGCGCCGGATCGGCCTTGGCAAACGTGTTAAAGCCCTTGGTCAAAACGCCAAGATCGGTAGGGCAGGCATCGGGGCAAAAGGTGTAGCCAAAATAGACGATCCGCCATTTGCCCTTGAAATCCGCCCAAGAAACCGGTTTTCCTGCTTTGTCCTGCAGCGTGAAGTCTCCGCCAATCGCCGCGCCTGCCAGCGGTGCATTCTCCATCGGTTCCCTGGCCGAGCAGGCGGCGAGGATCAATGTGAAGGCCAGAATGATTTGGCGGGTAAGGGAAAGTCTATTGCGCATAGCGGCGCAGTTCATGCAGTGCTAAGGCCCGCCATGCAAGATGATGACGCGCAGATTTGCGCTAGCAAGAGGTGATATGGTGCGACGGGCTGGTATTTTTAAACGCATTGCCGTGGCGGCAGTCGCGCTGGCGCTCGCCAGCGCGGGCGCTGCGCAGAATATGTCTGCCGGGTACAAGTTCCTCGATGCTGTAAAAAAGCGAGACGGAAATGTGGTTGAGCAGATGATTAGCAACTCCGGTGCCAAAGGCACACGCGGCGACATCATTATCAATTCACGCGATATCACCAACGGCGATTCGGCGCTGCACCTTGTCATTGCCGGACACGATTATAAGTGGCTAGAGTACCTGCTTTATAAAGGCGCGGATGCCAATAACCGCAATTTTGTCGGCACGACACCGCTTTGGCTGGCGATCAACACGGGTTTTTCCGAGGGCGCGACCTTGCTGATAGCCAAGGGCGCGCGGGTTAATGATCCGGGCCCTTCGGGCGAAACCCCGCTGATTTCCGCCGTGCATCAGCGCAATATCGATCTGGTTCGCGTGCTTATCAAAGCGGGCGCCGATGTAACACGCTCAGACAATTCGGGCCGCAATCCCATCGAATATGCGCGGCTTTCAAAATCGGTGATGATGCTCAGCGAATTGGAAGCGGCAGCCAAGGTGGCCAAGGCTAAGAAGCAGTCTTACGGCCCTTCGTTTTAGGAATTTGCAGTGGGTGCCCAAGACATCACGACCTTAGTTTTGGCCCCGTCAGATATGACGCTGGCCGAAATGCGGGTGGCGCTGGCTCCACGGATCGCTGAAAATGCTACGTTCGATGGCTGGAGTAACGCCGCGGTGGACAACGCCGCCGCCTCGCTCGGGATTAATGCCGCGAGCGCTCGGCTCGCTTATCACGGCGGTGCGATGGACATGATCGACGCGTGGATTAGCGGAATTGATGCGAGCATGGCTGAAAAGATTCCGGCGACGGCCCTCGCCGCAATGCCGATCCGCGAAAAGATCCGCATGCTGGTACAGTTCCGGCTGGATGCCATGGCGAAGACCCGCGAATCGCTTCGCCGAGCAGTGGCTGTGATGGCGATGCCGCAAAACCTGGTGCGATCAGCACAGCTTGGCTGGCGCAGCGCTGATGTGATGTGGCGGCTGGCGGGTGATACCGCGACAGATTACAATCATTATACCAAGCGCGCGATCCTTGGCTCAATCTATGCGGCAACGCTGGCGGTTTATGTCAATGATGAAAGTGAGGGCTTCGCTGATACCGCAGCTTTCCTTGAGCGCCGTATCGAGGGCATCATGCGGTTTGAAAAGGCCAAAGCGCGATTGCTGAAGCATTCGGATGAACAGTTCAACCTCGCGCGCTTTCTCGGCCGGTTGCGCTATCCATCGCGTTGACGCTTTAACTACGGTGCGCCCACGGGCAGTTATTGCGAATGACTTGCAATTACATTCTCATTGACTAACTGCGTTATGGATGACCCTCGACCAGCTCCCGATTGGCGTTTCTGTGCGCATAAGTGCGGTCAACTGGCCGCAACTGGTGCCTGAAGAGGCGCAGCGTTTGCAGGCACTCGGGCTCGATGTCGGCGCGAAAGTGTCGGTGGCCCATCGCGGTGTATTTGCCGGGAATGATCCCATTGCACTGACGATTGGGCGGATGACCGTGGCCCTTCGCCGCGCGCATGCCCAAGCTATGCAGGTTGAGCTTGGCAAGGTCGAGCTGGGGCAGGTTGAAGAAACCGCGATATGAAAGCTATGCGCACCGCCGCGCTGGTCGGCAATCCCAACGCTGGTAAATCTGCGCTGTTCAACGCGCTCACCGGCGCGCGACAGAAGATCGCCAACTATCCCGGTGTCACGGTTGAGCGCAAGGCCGGGCGGATGATCCTGCCTTCTGGCGAGCCGCTCGAACTCACCGATCTGCCCGGTTCCTACGGCCTC
The DNA here is from genome assembly GCA_043758655.1 of Novosphingobium sp. GTDB lineage: Bacteria > Pseudomonadota > Alphaproteobacteria > Sphingomonadales > Sphingomonadaceae > Novosphingobium. The sequence continues at coordinate 101 of JAYVNC010000016.1, read as the reverse complement.
AATGCCACCAGTCCAGACGAGGAAGTGACCCGCAAGGTGATCCTCGGCACGTTCGATGGCGAGGCTGCGCCCGACATGCTCGTGATCGTGCTTGATGCCTC
>JAYVNC010000015.1:0-7621 GCA_043758655.1 Novosphingobium sp. | reverse complement strand
ATTTTCATTGGCCCCAAGGATATGCCGATGGCGTTGCGCATGGCAGGCCGCTGGATGGGCAAGGTGCGCCGCGTTTCAGGGCACTTTCGCTCAGGGATTGAAACCATGATCCGCGAGGCTGAGCTTGAGGAAATGGAGGCGAAATGGCGCGAGCAGAATGCCGCGATCATGACCGCGCATCCTGAACAGACCGCCGACACCGATTCGCATGCTGCCAGTGAAGCGGCGCGGGACCTTCCGCCAGCACCAGTAGAGAATGTGCCGGTGATGGCACCGCTGACCAAGGCTGAGGCGAGGGAGCCTGCGCCCGAAACCCCGCCCAGCGGGCAGGCCTGAACGATGGCTTTCAAAATCCACGAGATCGACGATTCGCAGGCACCCTTGCTCGATCACCTGATCGAATTGCGCGCGCGGCTGATGCGGTGCCTATTTGCGCTTCTGTTGGCTTTCGGGGTCTGTGCATTCTTTGCGCAGCACATCCTCAATTTCCTCGTGCAGCCGCTGGTTGAGGCTGGGCAGAACACGCTGATCTATACCAAGCTCTACGGCCAGTTTTTCGTGCTGATGAAGGTGGCGTTGTTTGCCGGGTTTTTTATCAGCTTTCCGGTGATCGCCAACCAGCTTTGGGCCTTTGTCGCGCCGGGGCTTTACGCCAAGGAAAAGCGGGCGTTTCTGCCGTTCCTTCTGGCCACGCCAGTGCTTTTTATCTGCGGCGGGGCGCTGGCCTATTACGTGGTCATGCCGACCGCGTTTCACTGGTTTCTTGGCTTTCAGACCACACAGGCCGGGTTGAAAATTCAGGCGATGCCCAATTCTGAGGACTATCTCGGGCTCGTCATGCAGTTCATTTTGGCTTTCGGGTTCTGCTTCCTGCTGCCCGTGCTGTTGCTGTTGCTTAACCGCGCGGGGATTGTCAGCCGGGCGCAGCTGTTGGCGGCGCGGCGTTATGTGATCGTTGGCATCACGATTATTGCGGCGGTAATCACCCCGCCAGACGTTGTCTCGCAGCTGATGCTCGCGGTGCCGATGTACCTGTTGTTCGAAGGATCACTAATGATCATGTGGTTCAGCGATCGCAAGGCGGCAAAGGAAGCGGCGACTGCGGGTAATTTGCCGGTTGTCTCAGGCGGTGCGCCTTCAGATCCTGCTTAGAGTCGCACCCCGCTCATCGCACCATGCGTAAATCTACGCCAGCTTTTCCTCTCCCCGCCGGGTAGAGGGAGGGATAATGCGGATTAATTGCACAATGCTCCAGAGTTCGGGAGAGTCCGGGTTGGGTAGCTCGGACCCCGACTTTCGAGTGTCGCAGGCAACAAAAAAGCGGGGCAAAACCCCGCTTTCCCGTTATCGTATATGCTTAAGCATGAACCTAAGCCTTAAGCCTAAGCTCAAGGGCTCGAAGGCTTATCGCTCTTGTTGCCAGCAGCAATGGCGATGCCAAGGCCGATAAGCAGAACTGCCAAAACGAGCAGCAGCGTTGAGCTGCCGTCCATCTGACCTAACACGCCGTCCTGAGTCGACGCACGGTGCACAGAATCTTTTGCAAACGCAGGTGCGATTGACATTACAATAGCCGCAGACGACGCAGCCAGATTACGGAACTTCATCGAGTCTCTCCTTTTGAGCTCATACAAACAGCCGCTTAATCGAGAAGCGATTGCCAGACAACCCTAAAATGTTACCCACCACCCAGCAAAAACCACCCCGAAAAGGTGAGCCTTGCTGGTAAGACAGCTTTCAACGACCAACCAATTAGCCAAGTAGCCGATTCGCGCAATAGCAAATGTTGCGCTGCATCAAGAAACCCCGGTGAAGCGTTCACCAGCAAAGACTAGCCGATTGCGAACCTGATAACGTTCGAAGGACTAAACAAGTTCCCGATAAAGTGTAATTAATTTTGCTTTAATGTTCATTTCGTTGGGGATGAGAGGCTACCCCGCCCAGCAGACCACGCCATTCTCCCATTCACCCAAGCTTGCAGCACCCGTGTCTGGCGCAGTTCTGTGGAGCTTGAAAGGAAGGGGTCGCGATCAACCAGCAGAAAATCAGCGCGCAGGCCAGCTGCCAATTTGCCAAATCTCTTTTCGGCAAAACCAGCATAGGCGGCCCCGGTGGTATAGGCAGAAAAGGCTGTTTCCAGCGGAATGCGCTCTTGCGGTTGCCAGCCGCCGAACGGCTCACCGTCCGGTCCTTGGCGAGATGTCGCGGCGGCAAGGCCGGCAAACGGATCGGGAACTTCAACCGGTGCGTCTGATCCGAACGCCAACTTGGCCCCCGAAGCCAGCATCGATTTCCACGCATAGGCCCCGCTCAGCCGCGCCGGGCCAAGCCTTGCCTCTGCCATCAGCCGGTCCGACGTCTGATGCACCGGCTGCATCGAGGCGATCACACCGAGCGAACCAAATCGCGGAATATCAGCGGGATCGACGATTTGCGCATGCTCAACCCGCCAGCGCCGATCCCCTTTATAGGTCTGAGACAGCTCGCTCACCGCATCGAGAACTGCACCGTTGGCAGCATCACCAATCGCGTGAACCGCGACCTGAAAATCGTCCATTGCCGCGCGGCTCATCAGGTTGCGAAGCTGCGCCGGGGTGAGGCGCGGCAGGCCTTTACTGAGTTTCGCATCGGCATAAGGCACCTTCAGCCACGCCCCGCGCGATCCCAGCGCGCCGTCCATATAAAGCTTGAGGCCGTTCAAATGCAGCCGGTCATCGTAAAGCCACGGCCCCGGTTCTGATCCGCCGATAAGCTGCATCGCCTCAACCCCGCCGGCATAGGCCATAACGCGTATCCGCAGCGAGCCATTGTCGCCTGCGCGGCGGAACGTCTGCCAATCCTCAATCGAGGTGCCCATGTCGGCGGCGGCGGTTATCCCGTGCGACAGAAAAATATCCTGCGCAGCGGCAAAGGCCAGATCGCGATCGACCGCGCGCGGTTGCGGCACGATCTTGTCAATCAGCGCACGGGCATTATCGACCAGCACGCCCGAGGGCACCTGCGTTGCGCCCACGCGTTCGATGCGGCCACCCACTGGGTCTTTGGTCGCGGCCGTGATTCCGGCCGCCGCAAGAGCCGCTGAATTGGCCCAGCCGGCGTGGCTATCAATGCGCGAGAGCCACACCGGACGGCCCTTGACCGCAGCATCAAGTTCGGCAGCGGTCGGGAACCGACCGAGCTTCCAATTTTCCTGATTCCACCCCCCGCCGATGATCCACGCGCGGTCAGAATGGGCTTCCGCATAGGCCGCGATGCGGGCTTGCGCTTCGGCGAGCGACTTGGCCGCCGACAGGTCAAGCACCAGCGACGACAGCCCAACCTCGACAATATGCGCATGGGCATCAATCATTCCGGGCATCAAAAACTGGCCTTTGCCATCAACCAGATAATCGGGGCGGGCAGGGCGCTTGTCCCCGCGATGGAGCACCTGAACAATGCGGCCATCATTGCCGATCACCAGCCCGTTCAGCCGCTCGACGTGGTCATTGGCATCGAGCGTAAAGCCATCGAAGTTATCGACCAATGTATCGCCCAGCGCGGGCGATGCCGCTGCCAAAACGCAGGCACTTAGCACAAGCCGCGCCTTCACTTGCGTTTGTCCGGGCGAGGCAACCGGTTGACCAGCGCGCTGGTATCCCACCGCCCGCCGCCCATCGCCTGCACTTCGGCATAGAACTGATTGACCAGAGCGGTGATCGGCAGCGAAACCCCAAGCCCGCGGCCTTCATCCATCGCGAGCCCCAAGTCTTTGCGCATCCAATCCACCGCGAAGCCGAAATCGAACGAATCTTCGGACATGCTTTTCCAGCGGTTGTCCATCTGCCACGATTGCGCTGCGCCGCCCGATATAGCCTCATAGACCTTTGCCGTATCGAGGTGCGAGGCTTGGGCAAAGCGCATCGCTTCGGCGAGGCCTGAGACGATTCCCGCTATACAAATCTGGTTGGCCATCTTGGCGGTCTGCCCCGCGCCCGCCTTGCCAATGTGGACGACGCGGCTGGTATAGGCGGCGAAGATCGGCATGGCCTGGGCGATTGCCTCATCGCGCCCGCCGCACATCAGCGTGAGCGTACCTTTTTCCGCGCCGATCTGGCTGCCGGTCATCGGTGCATCGACGCAGTGGACTTCCTTATCGCGCGCCTCGACCGCGATCTGCCGGGCGATGCGGGCGGAAGCAGTGGTGTGATCGATGAACAGCCCGCCGCGCCGCAGCTTGGTGAACGCACCGTTCGGGCCGAGCACGACGTCTGACAGATCGTCGTCATTGCCAACGCAGGTGATCACCGCATCGGCGCCCTCCGCCGCTTCTGCCGGGGTGGTGGCAACGCGCGCTGTGATGCCGGGGTTGGCCGCCAGCCACTTGTCCCTACGCTCTGGCGAGCGGTTATAGATGGTCAGCGCGTGACCGGCATTGCCGAGATGGCGCGCGATGGGGCCGCCCATTACGCCAAGGCCGATTATCGAAACATTGCGTCGTTCAGTCATAGGCTTGTGTTAGCGCCAATTGCATGGGGTGCGATAGCGCCAATTGCACAGCACGCCGGCCCCCGGTAACGCGTTTGCTTATGGCGCTCACCATCACCCCACGATTCCGCCGGCTCGCGCTGATTGCCTTTTGCGCCGCCGTGCTCTTCGCCGTTATAATGGCGCTGCTTCCGCATCCGCCCAAGCTGGTAGGGGACGAGTTTGGCGACAAGTTTCACCACATCGTCGCCTTTGCGGTCATCACCGTGCTGGGGCTATTGGCCTTCGACTGGGAACATCGCTGGCGACTGGCAGAGCGGCTTTCGTTCCTCGGCGCGATGATTGAGGTGGGCCAGGCGATTCCTGCGCTCCAACGCGACTGTGACATTCGTGATTGGGTGGCGGACAGTCTGGCAATTGTTGCGGTCATACTACTGGCGACTTTGCTGCTGCATTGGCGCGGGTCCAAGGCCGCGCGCCAATAGCGGTTTTCAAGTCCCCCGCTTTCCTCTACGGCGCGCGCATCATGGATCAGATCACCAGCCCGCCCGTTGCAGCCCCCGCGCTGTTGACCCACGCCGATGTGTTGAACGCAGCAGAGCGGATTCGCGGCGCGGTCATTCGTACCTCGACCGAGTATTCGAAGACGCTCAGCGTGATAACCGGCGCGGAGATTTGGCTGAAGTTTGAAAACTTGCAGTTCACTGCCGCCTATAAAGAGCGCGGCGCGCTGAATGCGCTGTTGCAGCTTACCGATGAGCAACGCGCGCGCGGCGTGATTGCGGCTTCGGCCGGCAACCACGCGCAGGGGTTATCGTATCACGGCACGCGGCTTGGCGTGCCGGTGACCATCGTCATGCCAACGACCACGCCGACAGTGAAGGTGATGCAGACCGAGGCAGTTGGCGGCAAAGTGGTGATGCACGGCGAAAGTTTTGATGAGGCATCGGCGCACGCCCGCAAGTTGCAGAACGAGCTGGGGCTAACCTTCGTCCACCCGTTCGATGATTTCCATGTCATGGCGGGGCAGGGCACGGTCGCGCTTGAGCTGCTCGAAGATGCTCCCGAGGTCGATACGCTGGTGATCCCGATCGGCGGCGGCGGGCTTTGTTCGGGTATGGGAACCTATGCCCGCGCGGTGCGGCCCGACATAAAGCTGGTGGGGGTCGAGGCGGAGCTTTTCCCTTCAATGTACAACCTGCTGCGCGGTGAGAACTTGCCAATTGGTGGCGATACGCTGGCGGAAGGCATTGCGGTGTTTGAGCCGGGGATGAACACCCGCAAAGTGCTCGCCGGGATGCTCGATGATTTCGTGCTGGTCAGCGAAGCGCAAATGGAAACCGCGCTGGCGCTGCTGGTACAAATTGAAAAGACTGTGGTTGAAGGTGCGGGGGCTGCTGGCCTTGCAGCGGTGCTCGCCAATCGTGAGATGTTTGCCGGGCGCAAGGTTGGCATCGTGCTGTGCGGCGGCAATATCGACACGCGGCTACTCGCCAATGTGTTGCTGCGCGATCTCGCGCGGTCAGGCCGTCTGGCGCGGCTGCGGCTTTCGATGCAGGATCGACCGGGCGCGCTTTATAAGGTCGCGAAGATATTTCACGAGCACAACGTCAACATCATTGAGGTGTGGCATCAGCGCATTTTCACTACGCTGCCCGCAAAGGGGCTGGTCACCGATATTGAGTGCGAGGCGCGCGACAAGGCGCAGCTTGATACTCTGGTGCTAGGGCTGAGGACTGCTGGGTTTGAGGTTAGTCAGGTAGAGCTGAATTAGGTTCGCCAATTCTGCCGGTGCAAAATAACCAGCACTTAACCTTAATTCGTGGTTAAAGCCCTTTTCGCTTGCTGCCTGTGCGGGCATAGTGGCCTAGTTGCATTCGCGCATCGGGCGCGTCGCCGTGGTAAGGGATAGTGAAGGACCGTGAACGCACCTGTTCGCTTTCCGCGATTCTTCGTCACCAGCCCAAGCCCGTGTCCGTACCTCCCGGGCAAGAGCGAGCGCAAGGTGTTTACCGAGCTTAAAGGCCCGCACGCTGATACGCTCAACGATGCGCTGGGCCGCATCGGCTTTCGCCGCAGCCAGAATGTTGCCTATCGCCCTTCGTGCCTCGATTGTTCGGCCTGCGTTTCGGTGCGGGTTGTTGCGAGCGAATTTCGCCCGTCGGGAACCCAGCGCCGCAATATGAAGGCCAATGCGGATCTGGTGGTTACCGAATGCCGATCATGGTCAACGGCGGAACAGTACGATCTGCTGCGCCGCTATCTTTCCGCGCGGCATCCCGGTGGCGGGATGATGGCGATGGATGAGGTCGACTTTGCTGATATGGTCGAACACACGCCGGTCACCACGGGCATACTTGAATATCGCGAGCCTTCGCTTGATGGCGTGCGGCCCGGCAGGTTGGTCGGCGCTTGCCTGACTGACAGGCAGGGTGATGGCCTGTCGATGATCTATTCATTCTATGATCCCGATCATGAAAGCAGGCCGGGGCTGGGAAATTTCATCATCCTCGATCACATCCGCCGCGCTGGTGAGGCGGGGCTGGCCTATGTCTACCTCGGTTACTGGGTGCAGGGCTCAGCGCGCATGCAATACAAGGTGCGCTACCGCCCGCTCGAACGGCTGAGCCGCGAGGGCTGGCACCGCGTTTCAGACGCCGACCAGGATCAGCTGATAGCTGCGGCGGCGGGGATTAAACGCGAGGCGGCTCCCCCCGGCGCAGCCAAGGATGGCGTGGCCAGCGGGCTGGGTCTTTATCGCGCTAACCAAACTTCTTGAATGATCTGAACGCGGGTTCACCCCCGCTGGCGAATGCGGGATAACGCCCAAAAGGAAACACGAAACGCGCGACCGGCAGCGGCGCCATTGCTTGTGGCGCACGGCTGAGGCGGCGTGACATCATTTGCGAATGGCCGGTGGGAGGTCATGCGCTCGACCCGGCTCGGCCCCTGTTACGACTTTACGCGCGGCATTGAGAAGGTAGCGGCCTCGAAGGCTCGCATTGGAGCCGCTACCTTGCGGGTCATACTCCCGCCCAGTGGCAGATCAGGCGAGGGCATCGGGGCGGCATGCGGCAGCGATGGCGGCATTGGCCCGGACGCGATGCGTGGTCTGCACAGTCATCTGCCGGTTTGCTTTGGCGCGGGATGCAGGGTC
>JAYVNC010000014.1:0-2420 GCA_043758655.1 Novosphingobium sp. | reverse complement strand
GCTTCTGATAGTATCCAAAAACCATGACGATGATCGACAAGTTCCTCACCTTCACCAAACACCTGCCATCCGATCAGATGGATTCGGTCGACTCGGCATTGGCCGCGTTGATGGAAAGTTTTTCGGCGGACTATGATTTCACTGCCAGCGAACTGGCGGAACTGGATAGAAGAGTTGCTAATCCTCGGCCAAAATACGCCGATCCTGCCAAAATTGAAGCTATATTCGGCAAGCCCTTCACAGCATGATCCGTATCACCTTCCGCGAGGAAGCGGATACCGATCTGCAAGCAATCATCGACTGGTATCAGGACATTGCCCCGCACGTGGTCGAGCGCATTCTCGCCGATATTTATCGCAGCATCGATCAGCTGACACGCTATCCGCGATCAGGAATGCGCGTTGACGCCCGATCATTCCGGCGCGTTGTCACACTAAAATATCACTTCAAGATTGCCTACGACATCGTACCCGATGGCATCGTTATCGTCGGCATATATCGCCACCAAGATCGGCAGATGTGAACGCAGAAACTCTTTCCTACATTCCCCCTACCTGCCACCATCCCCGTCCGCTCTTTCAACCGCCAAACACCCCTAACCCAAGCCGCGCCTGCAAGCGCGGCTTTGCTGCATCTGGCGGCACGAAAAACAAATTGCAAAAGCGCGCGCTGCGGATGTGTTTCATCAACTAACGCGGACGCCCGACCGAACTGAGATCGCCCGCCAGCCCGCAAATGATCCCGTCATTTCCGCACTCCTGTTTCCCCTTGCCGGGTTTCAAAGCACAACCTATCGACCTTGCGATAGTAGGCTAAAGGATTGATCGCCGATGCGCTTTGAAGGCACCAAGAATTACGTCGCCACCGATGATCTGAAGGTGGCGGTTAACGCGGCGGTGCTGCTGCGGCGGCCCTTGCTGGTGAAGGGCGAGCCCGGCACTGGCAAGACCGTGCTAGCGCATGAGATTTCCAAAGCGCTGAACGCCCCGCTGATCGAGTGGCACGTCAAGAGCACCACCAAGGCTCACCAAGGCCTCTATGAATACGATGCTGTCGCCCGGCTGCGCGATGGCCAGCTTGGCGATGAACGGGTGCATAATATCAGCAATTATATCCGGCGCGGGAAGCTTTGGGATGCCTTCACCTCGCCGCAATTGCCGGTCCTGCTGATCGACGAAATCGACAAGGCCGACATCGAGTTTCCTAACGATCTGTTGCAGGAACTCGACCGCATGAGCTTCGACGTTTACGAAACGTCTGAGCGGATTGAGGCGAAGGAACGCCCGATTGTTGTCATCACCAGCAACAACGAAAAAGAACTGCCCGACGCCTTCCTGCGCCGCTGCTTTTTCCACTACATCAAGTTCCCCGATCGCGAGACGATGCAGGAAATTATCGACGTTCACTTCCCCGGCATTCAAAAGGTGCTGGTCAAACGCGCGATGGAAATCTTCTACGAGGTGCGCGATGTGCCGGGGCTTAAGAAGAAGCCAAGCACCAGCGAACTGCTCGATTGGCTGAAGCTGTTGCTCAACGAAGATATGCCGCTCGATGTCCTGCAAAACCGTGATCCAACCAAAGCGATCCCGCCGCTGCACGGCGCGCTGCTCAAGAATGAGCAGGACGTAATGCTGTTTGAACGGCTGGCCTTCATGGCGCGGCGGCAGACTAATTAGGAGCATTTGGAATGGCTTATACTGGGAAATGCGCTTGCGGCTCTGTCACGATGGAAATCAGTGCTGAACCGATTGCGGTGCGTGAATGCTGGTGCTGGCATTGTCAGCAGCTTTGCGGCGGCAGCCCGGTGCACAACGCGATGTTCCCTACCGAGGCGATCCATATCACCGGCGAACTGCGCAAGAACAGTTACACCGCTGACAGCGGCACCGAGATCGCTTGGGAGTTTTGCCCCTCGTGTGGAACACCGCTGCTGGCCTATGCGCCCATCGCCCGGCCGCATTTGCGAAGCGTTCGGCTTGGCGCGATTGATCGGCCGAATGACCTTAAGCCCGCGATGGTGATCTGGACGAGCGAAGCGCCAAGTTGGGCGGTCTTTGATCCCGATCTGCCGCAATTTCCTGGACAGCCACCCGCGCCGCCTCCGGCGCCAACCGCCTAGCAAGTTCATGCTCCTCAACTTCCTCGACGAACTGCGGCTTGCGGGCATTCCGGCCTCGATCAAGGAGCATCTTGTGCTGCTTGAGGCGCTCGACAAGCAGGTGATCGAGCAGACTCCTGAGGCATTCTATTACCTCTCGCGCGCGACATTCGTGAAGGATGAAGGGCTGCTTGACCGGTTCGATCAGGTCTTCGCCAAGGTGTTCAAGGGTGTGCTCACCGATTACGGCCAGCAGCCGGTCGATATTCCTGAGGACTGGCTGAAGGCCATTGCTGAGCGGTTTTTCTCCGAGGAGGAGATG
>JAYVNC010000013.1:0-7663 GCA_043758655.1 Novosphingobium sp. | reverse complement strand
GCCCAGTCGCTATATTCGGTGGTGACGACATTGGCCTGCGTCGCGGGGTGGTGGAAGGTGGTGTAAACCACACCCGGGGCAACGCGGTCAGTCACCGTCACGCGCAGAGTAGTCTCCCCGGTGCGACTCGCCAGCCGCGTCCAGTCGCCCGTTTTGAGCCCGCGATTTTCGGCATCGACCGGGTGCATCTCAAGCAGATCTTCCTCGTGCCAAATGACATTATCAGTACGACGAGTCTGCGCACCGACATTGTACTGGCTGAGGATACGCCCGGTGGTCAGCAGCAACGGGAAGCGCGGGCCGGTTTTCTCATCGGTCGGCACATAGTCGGTGACAACGAACTTGCCTTTACCGTTGGCAAAACCAGCCTCGTGCATGATTGGTGAGCCATCGGGATGATCGGCATTGACCGGCCATTGCAGCGATCCGGCCTCGTCCAGCCGGTCAAACGAGACGCCAGCAAAGCTCGGCGTGAGGCGGGCGACCTCGTCCATAATCTGCGAGGGGTGGGTGTAGGTCCAACCGAGGCCCATCGCATTGGCGAGCGCTTGGGTGACCTCCCAGTCCTCCATTCCCTGCCCTTTTGGTCCATTCGCCGGTTCCATCACCTTGCGCACTGGCTGGATGCGGCGTTCGGCATTGGTGAACGTGCCGTTCTTCTCAAGGAAGGTGCTGCCCGGCAGGAAAACGTGCGCGTAATTGGCGGTTTCGTTGAGGAAAAGATCATGGACGATAACGCAATCCATCGCCGCCAGCCCTGCCGCGACGTGGTGCGTATTGGGATCAGACTGAAGAATATCCTCGCCCTGAACATAGAGCGCGCGGAAGCTGCCATCGAGCGCGGCGTCGAGCATGTTGGGAATCCGCAAGCCCGGTTCGGGGTCGAGCGAAACCTTCCAGTCGGCCTCAAAAAGCGCGCGCGTTGCACCGTCTGAAATGTGGCGGTAGCCTGAAAGTTCGTGCGGGAAGGAACCCATGTCGCAGGCACCCTGGACGTTGTTCTGGCCCCTCAGCGGATTCACCCCAACCCCTGGCCGCCCGATGTTTCCGGTGACCATGGCAAGGTTGGCGATTGCCATCACGGTGGAGGAACCCTGACTGTGCTCAGTCACCCCCAGCCCATAATAAATCGCGGAGTTTCCGCCGGTTGCGAACAGCCGCGCAGCAGCGCGTAGGTCCAGCGCCGGAACGCGGGTTACGCCTTCCAGTTTTTCCGGGCTGTGGCTGGCGTCAGATACAAACCGCGCCCAGTCCTGATACTCATCCCAATCGCATCGCGCCCGAATGAAAGCCTCGTCGGCAAGCCCTTCGGTAACGATGACATGCGCCATTGCGGTTAGCACGGCGACATTGGTGCCGGGTTGCAGCGGCAGATGAAACTCCGCCTCGACATGCGGCATCCGCACCAGATCGATCCGGCGTGGATCAATGACGATCAGTTTTGCACCCTCTCGAAGCCGCCGCTTCATCCGTGAAGCGAAAACCGGATGGGCATCGGTTGGATTGGCCCCGATGACCAGAATAACGTCGGAATGTTCAACGCTGTCAAAATCCTGCGTCCCGGCAGAAGTCCCGAAAGTCGCTTTCAGGCCATAGCCGGTGGGCGAATGGCAAACCCGCGCGCAGGTATCGACATTGTTCGATCCAAACCCGGCGCGCACCACTTTCTGCACGAGGAAGGTTTCCTCATTGGTACAGCGGCTTGAGGTAATCCCGCCGAGCGCCCGCGCTCCGTATTGCGCCTTGATCGCATTTAGCCGGTCTGCGGTGAATGCCAGCGCCGTATCCCAGCTTACCTCGCGCCACGGCTGGTCGATAGCCTCGCGGATCATCGGCTTGGTGATCCGGTCCTGATGATTGGCGTAGCCCCAGGCGAAGCGCCCTTTGACGCACGAATGCCCGCGATTGGCCTTGCCATCTTTCCACGGCACCATCCGCACCAATTGCTCGCCGCGCATCTCGGCGCGGAAAGTGCAGCCGACCCCGCAATAGGCGCAGGTGGTGATGACCGACCGTTCAGGCTTGCCGATTTCCTTGACGGCTTTTTCCTGTAAGGTCGCCGTCGGGCAGGCCTGCACGCAGGCGCCGCAGGACACGCAATCGCTTGAAAGGAAATCATCTTTGGCCTGACCGGCGCTGACTTTCGAGGCAAATCCGCGCCCGTCCATCGTCAGCGCAAAGGTGCCCTGCACCTCGTCACAGGCACGGATGCAGCGCGAACAGGCGATACATTTGCTCGGGTCAAAGTCGAAATAGGGGTTAGATGTATCCGCAATCAGTCCGAGATGATCCGCCCCAGCATAGCCATAACGCACATCGCGCAGGCCCACGGCGGCGGCCTGATCCTGAAGCTCGCAATCGTTGTTGGCGCTGCACGTCAGGCAATCGAGCGGGTGGTCGGAGATATAGAGTTCCATCACCCCCTTGCGCAACTTTTGCAGGCGCGGAGTTTGGGTGTGGACGACCATGCCATCGGCCACCGGCGTGGTGCAGCTGGCGGGTGTGCCACGCATGCCGTCGACTTCGACCAAGCACAGGCGGCACGAACCAAAGGCGGCCATGTTGTCGCTGGCGCAGAGCTTGGGGATCGAGCCACCGCTCTCAGCCGCCGCGCGCATCACCGATGTTCCCTGCGGCACGGTCACCGCGCGGCCATCAATGGTCAGCGTAATGCGCGTGTCTGACAGCGCGGCGGGCGTACCAAAATCCGCCTGCGGTTCATAGCCCATCGCACAACTCCGCCAGATCGCCGGTTACCCATAGCATGGTATCATCGCGCGCCACCACTGCGAGTGCGAGCTCGGCGGCTTTTGCCCGGCGCACCGCAAGGTCAGTCGGCGCGGAAATAGTAACCAGCAACGGGCAACCAGCGCGTACCGCCTTCTCAACCAGTTCATACGAGCAGCGCGAGGTCATAATGATAAAGCCTCGGGCGGCTGCCTGCCCCGCCCGCGCCAAAGCCCCAATCAACTTGTCGAGCGCATTGTGGCGGCCAACGTCTTCGCGCACCGTAATTATCGCGCCGCGCTCATCGCAAAACGCGGCAGCGTGGCTGGCAGAGGTAGCAGCACCGAGCGGCTGGCGGTTGGCGAGTTCATCAATAGCCGCCTTGATCGCACCGGGCGAGGCCGCGCTGCGCCTGGCAATCTTGGGCAAGGGCCGCAGCGCCAATTCAATGCTCTCAATCCCGCATATTCCGCAGGAACTGTCCCCCAGCCGCCGCCGCGCGCGCTGCATGATAGGCTCAGCGCGGTGCGGAGGCAGGTTAACCCGCGCAATCAGCCCCTCGCCCCATTCTGCGGTCCCAGCGCTGTGGGTGGTTACTGCCCCAATCTCCGAAACATCGGCCAACCCCTCGCCGAGTAGAAAGCCGGTGACGAAATCTTCGATGTCGTAGGGCGTGGCCATCATCACAGCATAGGCAATACCGTTGATCTCAATCGCAATCGGCGCTTCAACCGGGACCAACCGCATAGCCGCCTCGCCCGCACCGCGATAGTCCGAACGCTGGACCTCAATCTCCACCGCGCCCTTCATGGTGCCAGGTCCCAATGTTGCGCGCGTCCTTCGACAGGCTCAGGATGAGCGGGATTGGGGATTGGATATTTTGCTAATATCCGCTCATCCTGAGCCTGCCGAAGCATGTCCTGAGCTTCGCCGAAGGGGATCACGAGAAATCCTCCGGCCAGTGCTTCAGCGCCGAAAGCACCGGATAAGGGGTGAACCCTCCGAGCGCGCAGAGCGAGCCATATTTCATTGTCTCACACAGGTCTTCGAGCAGCACGATGTCGTCGTCGCGGCTGCGTGGAGCAGACTTCGCGTTGTGGATCTGAGGCAGCGCCGAAACCGTATCCGCCACCAAAACTGGCGCGCGTATCCGGTCAATCAACTCCACCCCGCGCGTCGATCAAATCCGGCAGGGTGTACACTTGCCGCAGCTTTCCACCGCGCAAAACTCCATCGCAAACCGCGCCAAGCGGCCCATGTCGGCGCTGTCATCGAACACCACCAGCCCGCCGTGGCCAATCAGCGCATCGGCAGCGGCATAGGCCTCATAATCGAATGGCAGATCGAACTGGTCAGGGTGGATATAGGCCCCCAACGGCCCGCCAACCTGCACCGCTTTGACCGGGCGGCCCGACGCCGTGCCGCCGCCAATATCATAAACCAATTCGCGTAAAGTAATCCCGAAAGCGGTCTCATAAAGCCCACCGTACTTGATATTTCCGGCAAGCTGGATCGGCTTAGTTCCCCGCGAACGGTTGGTCCCGTGGCTCTCATAAAGCGCCGCGCCGCCCTCAAAAAGCACATGCGGGATTGCTGCCAAGGTCAGTACATTGTTCACCGCTGTCGGGCAGCCGAACAGGCCTTCGAGTGCCGGGAGCGGCGGTTTTGCGCGCACTTCACCACGCTTTCCCTCGATAGAGTTGAGCAGCGCGGTTTCCTCGCCGCATACATAGGCCCCCGCACCAACGCGCACTTCGATCTCGAAAGGCGCAATAATCGAACTCGCCAACACAATCGCCGCATTCAACTTTGCAATCGCGTGGGGATATTCGCTGCGTACGTAAATATAGCCGCGCCCCGCCCCCACCGCGTGGGCAGCAATCGCCATCCCCTCGATCAGTTGAAACGGATCGCCCTCCATCAACATCCGGTCAGCGAAAGTTCCACTGTCGCCCTCATCAGCATTGCAGACGATGAATTTGCGGGGATTGGTGGGGCTAACAGGCGCTTCGGCAACCGTCCGCCACTTGATCCCTGCGGGAAAGCCCGCCCCGCCGCGACCGCGCAGACCGGACTGGAGCACCTCATCCACCACTTGCTGCGGCGATAGGCTGCGCGCCCGGCGAAGCCCCGCCCATCCACCAGTACGCTCGTAGTCTTCAAGGCTGAGCGGCCGCGTAATGCCCGCTCGTGCGAATGTCAGCCGCTGCTGGCGCGCGATGAAAGGATGGTCGGCAATCCTGCCGATGGCCTTGTCGCTTGTCCCCGTCAAAATGGCAGCTACATCGCCCGGCGAGGCAGGCCCAAACCCCAGCCCGCCGATCTCCACCAGCGGCTCAAGCCAGTGCATGCCCCAGCTTGATACGCGCTCGACCGAACAGCCCGCAGAGACAAATCCCGCCGCCACAGCATCGGCCCCGCAAGCCAATGCCAAGGCATCATCGGAAATCCGCACCACAGTCATGCCTGCTCCACCAGCCTGACCAGCCCCGCCTCATCGAGCCGCGCGTGGAGCACATCTCCTATCCGCGCTGCGGGGCCGACGCTACACAGCCCGAGACAATAGACTGATTTCAGCCGCACCCACCCGGTTTCCTTGGCCCCCACAGCCGCTTCCGCCGCCGCGATCAGCGACTCTACCCCGCGCGCCTGACAGGCTTCGGCGCGGCAAATCTGCACTTCTGGGCGCGAATCGGCCTCGGAGCGGAAATCGTGATAAAAACTGACGACGCCGTGGACTTCGGCCCGGCTGAGGTTGAGCGCATGGGCAATCGCCACCTCCGCGCCCGCATCAACGCAGCCAAATTCGGCCTGCGCCGCATGGAGAATAGGCAACAACGCACCTTCAACACGTTCAAACTGCGCGATAATATCGCGAAGCCGCGCAGCCGCCGATCCGTCCATGCTTTCCGTCAATCCCATAGCGCGCCTGTCTATTGCGCTGGTCAATCTCGGCAAGTCCAATCTGCAAAAACACCCGCCATGGTGGCGCACAAACGGCGCACGAATGGTTCATTGAGCAGGAGCATGGAGCGGGTAAGGGGAATCGAACCCCTCTAGCTAGCTTGGAAGGCTAGTGCATTACCACTATGCTATACCCGCCCATTGGACCCGCCCATTGCCATCTTGCTTTCGCGACTGGTGGGCGCTGACGGGCTCGAACCGCCGACCCTCTCGGTGTAAACGAGATGCTCTACCAACTGAGCTAAGCGCCCTTCCCACAGCCATAAACCACCGCAGAACGGAGCGGCGCTATTGCCGGGAAATAGTTCCGCGTCAATCAGTGCTTGCCGCGATGGACTTTGCGCGCGCTATTGTCGAGACTTGGCCTTGCGAATCAAGGCTGTGGGAGGCGTGGATGCGTTTGGGTTGGAAGGCCGCTTTGCCGGTCATGCTGGTGGCCTCAATCGCCGCGCATGGCGATTCGCCGCCGCAGGTCACACTTGCCACAGTTGGAAGTTCTGGCGGAAGCGCCGGATCAGCGGGCGGAAGCGGCGCGATTGAGCGGTTTACCCTGCGCTTTTCACAAAGCATGGTGCCGCTGGGTGATCCGCGCGTGCTCCCTGCCGCGACCAGCGATTGCCCGGTTCCCGCCAATGGCCGCTGGGTCGATCCGCAAACCTTCGTGCTCGATTATGATCGCGCGCTGCCCGGCGGGACCACTTGCAAGGTTACGCTACGCGATGGACTCTCCACGCTTTCGGGCGCGCATGTTCAGGGGCAGACCAGCTTTACCATTGATACCGCCGGGCCATCGGTGCGCGCGGTTATGGCGCCGGGTGAGAGCGGCAATGATATTGACGAGGATCAGGTGTTCCTCGTCGCGACCAACACCCCTGCCGATCCAGCTTCAGTGGCGGCGAAAGCTGGCTGCGCAGTTGACGGGATAGGCGAGATGTCGGCGGTTGATGTGTTGCCGGCGGACACCGCCGAAAAGGTGCTCACCGCGCTGGGCGATAATGATTGGCGGCGTTCAGAATTTCTCAGCCAAGCCGAAATTGGCGACAAACTGCCCGCCGACGCAAACGCCCGCCGCACCGCGCTCGCCAGCGTTATCGCGCTGAAATGCCGCCGCCCGCTGCCGCCCGAGCATGACATGGCGCTGGTCTGGGCCAAGACCGTCGCTGATCGCCATGGCAAGCCAGCCGGGCGCGATCAGCGATTTGATTTCACCGTGCGCAAGGCTTTCGTCGCCAACTGGGAATGCAGCCGCACCAATGGCAAGGCCGCCTGCAACCCGATCACCACCGCGCATGTGCGTTTTTCCGCGCCGATTGATCGCGCCATGGCCGCAGCGGTTCGGCTCAAGCTCGCCGATGGCAGCGAGCGCGCGCCGACCTTTGGCGATTATGACAAGGACTCCACGCAGCTTTCTGATCTCAACTTTTCTGGTCCGTTTCCGGCCGCAAGCCAAGGCCAGCTGTTTTTGCCCGACGGGATCAAGGATCTGTCGGGCAGGCCGCTATCGAATGCTGAACGGTTTCCGCTGGCGGTCCAGTTTTCCGCCTCGCCACCACTAGTCAAATTCGCCGCGAGCTTTGGCATTATTGAGGCCAGTGAAGCCCCGAACCTGCCGGTTACAGTCCGCGCCATCGAGCCTGGATTGGCGGGCAAGATCAAAACTATCGCCGGGCAATCGAGCCGTATCGCCGACGATGACGCCCAGATCGCCGCTTGGGTGCAAAAGCTCGACAAGGCCGCAGGCGACGACATTGAATATACCGACCTGCCCGACGGCAAGACCAAATCGACCAACCACACCGGCGAAAAGCCGCTGCTGCTTGCAGGTGCATCGCCGCTCAAGCTCGACCTTCCCGGCAAGGGCAAGGACTTCGAAGTGGTCGGCATTCCGCTGAATGGTAAGGGCTTCCACGTTGTCGAACTGGCCAGCCCCGCTTTGGGCCGCGCGCTGCTCGGGCGCAATGTGCCGCGCTAT
>JAYVNC010000012.1:0-7671 GCA_043758655.1 Novosphingobium sp. | reverse complement strand
CCGGGCGCGGTATCCATCGATTATTCGTTGCTGCTCGGCTTCGTCCATTATTGCCAAAACAGGCGTGGACATCAACGGATCTGTTTCCACAGCGCGTTCAAGTTTCTTAACCAACTCACCTGTCCCGCTATGCTGAATGATTACTGCAATGTGGAGAGAATGACCTACGGCATGGCACCGGTGTCTCTGCCATGCTGGCACAAACATGACATCGCCTTGTTCCATCGACACTTCTATTTCTAGACCTTTCTCAGTGGTTACAGCATCTGAACTCGTCCCATAGGAGACTGGGCTTCCGAGAAACGTCCATTTCTTGCTACCTTCAACCTGAATGATGAATAGATGCGCTGGATCGTGATGCGCGGGAATACCGGACTTCTCGTCAAACGTTATGATACCCGACACATTAACCGGATCGCCCAGCCAATCGGAGAAATGGCTCGAAAATTCAGAGAGACTGGACAGCCTAAGATCCAAGTCCTCAACAGCAACTGTCGCCCTCTGCCTAACCAACTGAGCAAGGCCATCGAGATCAATGCGCCCGTGCGTTTTGATCTTCATAGCTGATAAGCTGATTTGCGTGCGACCCGACCATATTCGGAGGTCATCAGGTGGAATAGATTGTCGAGCAAACGCATTTTCTAGCATTTGCCGCGATAGCAATTCATCGGTCAACCCGGCCAATAAACCTCGCATGTGAACATACTTGCGCTCTCGGACGGCAATCTGAATTCCATTTCGGCCAAAGGCTTCCATTATGCGCTTGGCTGCGACGGTGGGCGCATCGCTTGCGCTTTCTTGCCGTGGCTCGCTTCGTTTGTTCATCGCGTGATTATGTCAGTTGCAAAAGCTCAAAGCAATCCGACTTGCTTGGGAGGTCATTTATTCGAAATCTAAGACCCGTTAACCATTCCTTCGCCCAGTTTTGAGAAAAGAATCCTGCTTGGCCCATCGCGGCTGATGTGGGGGACTTTATAGGTGACTATTCGCGGAACTGCTGCTCGCGCCGCCTGCGCACTTTGCCTTGCTGGCTTTTTGTCGGCTCCAGCATACGCGAGGGCTGATGTCACTCTGGGCAGCGCCGTATTTGTCGAACGCACGGCGGAAAGAGCGCGCGTGCTTGAACCCGCATCACGGCTCACCCGGGGGGACCGGGTGGTTACGGTGTTAACATGGCAGCGTTCAGCCCCGGGTGGACAGTTCACCCTGACCAACCCCCTACCCCGCAGCGTCTATTATCAAGGCAGCGCCAACGATGACGAGGAAGTCTCGGTCGACGGCGGGCGCTCATGGGGAAAATTGGGCGCTCTAAAGGCAGAGGGCCGGTTAGCAACGCCTGAAGACGTTACCCACCTTCGCTGGCGGATCAGCTCGCCGAGCAATGCCGGGCGCATCGCTTACAGCGCAGTCGTGCGCTGATCAACAGTTTTCATATTTGTAATTGAGCTTCTTGCCCTCGGATAGCTGGGCTATCGCGTTGGCAATACGTTTTACGCGGGTTTCCGGACGCTTGGCGCCGACAATCCATTCAAGATATTCGCGGCGATGCGACGGGGCGAAATTATCAAGCGTCACCTTTGCCGCCGCGTTGTCGGCAAGCGCCGCTGCCAAGTCATCGGGAACCGCAATTTCTACCTTGGCTACTTTTGGCGCGGCAGGTCTTGGCTGGACCGCAGTACCAACCTCTGTAATGCGGGCCGCAGCTGCTTGCAGACGGGCCGCTATCACGGGCTCGTCGGTCAGATCAGATAACTGGGTGATCTTGCCAAACTGACCCATCGCGCTGTTTTCAGCCATACCCTGACGGCCCTCACCGTGGATGGTCAGCGCGCAATGCGCCTTGAAGCCAGCCATCCCCGCAAGGTTTTTGCCGCCCAAAACGAAGTGCGGCATCGACCATTTTATGGTTTCCTCAAGCCCCGGAACCGCAGAATGCACCAGCGCCCGTATATGGTGAAGGATCGGTTGGGCAAAGGGCGCGGCTTTGGCGATGTAGTCATCAATGCGGCTGTCGGTTTGCATGGCCCTTCCCCCCTCAGTTCGCCAGCAGCAGCACCGGCGTTTCGATCAACTGCTTCACCGCCTGAACAAAGCTCGCGGCATCCCATCCGTCAACCACGCGGTGATCGCAGCTGATTGAGATGTTCATCAGCTTGCGCTTTTCGATGCGTTCTCCGCCCACTCCATCCGAGACAAACATCGGGCGTTCGACGATACGGTTGGGTCCGATGATTGCCACCTCGGGGCGGTTGATTACCGGGGTAGTCGCAACGCCGCCAAGCGCGCCCAGCGAGGTCACCGTCAGCGTCGATCCAGACAGTTCCTCGGACGTTGCAGTGCCATTGCGTGCTGCCCCCGCCAGCCGTGTAATCTCCATCGCAAGCTGCCACAGGTTGCGATCCTGCGCATTGCGGATCACCGGAACCATCAGGCCAGAGGGTGTTTGCGCGGCGAGGCCAAGGTGTACGGCGGCATAGCGCGTGACCACGCCTGCTTCATCATCATAGCGTGCGTTAATCATTGGAAATTCAGGCAAAGCCTTGCAAAGCGCGGTGATCAGCAGCGGCAGCATGGTAAGCTTGGGCTTGTCACCCCGGTGCTCATTAAGCTGCCCGCGCATGGTTTCGAGAGCCGTAACATCGCATTCCTCAACATAGGAAAAGTGCGGGATATTGCGCTTTGACGCTGCCATGTTCTCGGCGATCCGGCGGCGCAGGCCGATCACGCGGACCTGCTGGTCCTCGCCCTTGAGGCCGGGCGCGCGGTATCCGCCGGGGCCGCTGTAGGACAGGAAAGCGTCAAGATCGGCATGGCGCACGCGGCTGCCTTCGGCGGCGCGCACATCGGACAGGTCTATGCCGAGTTCGTTGGCGCGGGCGCGGACTGCGGGGCTGGCTATTGCTTTTGAATTCGAGGTTGAGGGTGCTTGGGGCTTGGCTGGCGCGGGTGCTTCGACAGGCTCAGCATGAGCGGATTTTTTGGTTTGGAGAAGGGTTTCAGGAAGCCGTGGTGGAGGCGGAGCGGGTGGCGCACTTGGTTCTTCCGCCACTTCCTCCTGCTTAACAACATCCGCTCGTCCTGAGCCCGTCGAAGGACTCGCGCCAACCTCGCCCTCACCCAAACCCTCAACCTCAACCTCAATCACCACCAGCGGCGCACCAATCGCCACGACATCGCCAACATCCCCGGCGACCTCGACCACTACCCCCGAAACAGGGCTTTCCATTTCGACGGTGGCCTTGTCGGTCATCATATCAGCAACGCGGCCGTCTTCCTCGATCCGGTCACCCAGCTTCACATGCCAAGCGACAATCTCAGCCTCAGCAATGCCTTCGCCAATATCGGGGAGTCTGAATATATAGCGGCCCATCACTTGGCTCCCAACAGCCGGTCAATCGCTTCACCAATCCGCACCGGTCCGGGGAAATAAGCCCATTCAAGGCTGTGCGGATAGGGGGTATCGAAACCGGTGACGCGTTCAATCGGTGCTTCGAGGTGGTAGAAACAGCGTTCCTGCACCAGTGCAGATAATTCCGCGCCAAAGCCACAAGTGCGGGTGGCCTCATGCACAATCATACATCTACCGGTTTTTTCCACAGACTTTTGAACAGTCTCAATGTCGATTGGCACAAGCGTTCTAAGGTCGATGATCTCGGCATCGACACCCTTTTCAGCGCAAACTGCGGCGGCAACGTGTACCATCGTGCCGTAAGCCAGCACGGTCATAGCCCCGCCCTCACGCACCACCCGCGCCTTGCCAAGCGGGATTGAATAATAACCTTCAGGCACAACGCTATCGGCAAACTTGTTCCAAGGCGAAACCGGCTTGTCATAATAGCCGTCAAACGGGCCATTGTAGATGCGCTTGGGCTCGAAGAAGATCACTGGATCATTGTCTTCGATAGCCGCGATCAGCAGGCCTTTGGCGTCATGCGGTGTGCTGGGAATCACGGTTTTGAGGCCGGCCACGTGGGTGAAAAGAGCCTCCGGGCTCTGGCTGTGCGTTTGTCCACCGAAGATGCCGCCACCAAACGGTGAACGCACAGTAATCGGCGCAATAAATTCGCCCGCCGAGCGATAGCGCAACCGCGCGGCCTCGGACACCAACTGATCGAGACCCGGATAAATGTAATCGGCAAACTGAATTTCAGGCACCGGACGCAGGCCATAGGCGGCCATGCCAACCGCCGCACCGATAATACCGCACTCGTTGATCGGGGTATCGAACACCCGTGATTTGCCGTGCTTTTTCTGCAGGCCAGCAGTGGCGCGGAACACCCCGCCGAAATAGCCGACATCCTCGCCCATGATCACCACGTCGGGATCGCGCGTCATCATGATGTCGAGCGCATCGTTGATCGCCTCGATCATATTCATCCGCCGCGAAGGCGCGTTGGCGAGCGACAGTGGCGCTTCCTCAAGCGTCATTGTTCATACTCCTTCCAGTTCGGCCATTTGATCCGGCGCTCGTGAACTGCCTGCTCGGCTTGTTCCTGAAGATGCCAGGGAAGTTCCTCGTAAACATCCTCAAACATGGTGTGGAATGGGTGATGCAGCCCGTGGCCGAGCACGCCGTTCTTCTCTGCCTCTTTAGTCGCGGCTTTGACCTGATCTGCGAGCGAAATATCCATGGCAACGTGCTGTTCTTCTGACCATTCGCCGAGCGCGATCAGATGCTTTTTGAGCCGCGTCACGGGATCGCCGAGCGGCCATGATTCCGCCTCACGCGATGAGCGATACTGGTTGGGATCGTCAGAGGTTGAATGGCCCTCAGCGCGATAGGTGAAGTGTTCAATCAACGTCGGGCCTTGGTTTGATCGCGCGCGGTTAGCCGCCCACTGCGTCGCGGCGTAAACCGCCAGAGCATCGTTGCCATCAACCCGCAGTCCGGCGATGCCATAGCCGATGGCGCGCGCGGCGAAGGTCGTCCGCTCAGCTCCGGCAAAGCCTGAAAAGCTGGAGATTGCCCACTGGTTATTGACCACGTTGAGCACCACCGGCGCGTTGTAAACCGCAGCAAAGGTCAGCGCGGCGTGGAAATCGCCCTCCGCGCTCGACCCCTCGCCAATCCAGCTTGCGGCGATGCGGCTATCGCCTTTGCTAGCGCTGGCGAGCGCCCAGCCGACAGCCTGCGGGAATTGCGTGGCGAGGTTGCCTGATATGGTGAAAAACGAATAGTCGCGCGCCGAATACATGATCGGCAGCTGACGGCCTTTGAGCTTGTCCGCGCGGTTCGAATAGATCTGGTTGATCATCTCGGTGATCGGATAACCGCGGGCGAGTAGGATGCCCTGCTGGCGGTAGCTCGGGAACACCATGTCATCGGCAGCAAGCGCAAAGGCAGAAGCGACGCTGGTTGCCTCCTCGCCGGTGCACTTCCTGTACAAGCTGGTCTTGCCCTGCCGCTGTCCGCGATACATCCGGTCATCAAACGCGCGTGTCAGCGCCATAATGCGGAGCATTTCGCGCAGCGTATCGGGATCCAGCCGCGGATCCCATGGGCCGACAGCGCGGTGATCGTCATCGAGAACGCGCACCAGATCATAACACAGCGGGCTTGTGTCGATTGCGGCGCAGGCCTCATCCGGGCGCGACTGGGCGCCGGCGGGCGGTACATGCACATGGACGAAATCGACCGGATCGCCGGGCCGAAACTTCGGCTCAGGAACATAGAATTCCAGCGGCGGCCGGTTGCCGCCTTTGTTTAGTGAATTGCGGCCCACAGGTGGCTTCGCGCTCATCGATCGGCTCTCCCGCCTTGCAGCACTGCTGATGCAAAGTTTTACGTTAGAGACATATTATTTCAAAGTGGTTTCATCGTCAACCATAAGGAATAGCTCACGATGTGCTTCGCGGCCTTCTTCATCCAAATGATTATGGCCGACAGCGCACACCGCGTCCACCGCCAACTAAACAGCGACGGGCGCTTTGATCGGTGCCTGCGGTGAGTAACCCTCAACCGCAAAATCCTCGATCCGATAATCGAAAATGCTGTCCGCTCGCGGTGCGATGATAAGGCGCGCATCACCTTCAGGCGCACGAGCCAATTGCTCCTCCACTAGCGCCGCATGATTGAGATAAAGATGCACATCAGCCCCCATCCAAACAACTTCGCCGGGTTCCAGCCCTGTCTGTGCTGCCAGCATCCGCGTAAGCAGAGCCAGCGACCACATATTGAAGGCAAACCCCAACCCAAGATCACAACTGCGCTGATAAAGCAGCCCGGACAGGCGATTGCCGGACACGTGAAACTGATAAGTCTTGTGACACGGTGGCAGCGCCATTGCGCTTAGCTCAGCGACATTCCAGCCCTCGATAATATGGCGGCGGCTGCCGGGATTGGTTTTGATACTCTCCACCGCCTGCGCGATCTGGTTGATCCCTTGCCCCTTGCGGAAAAGGCCCTCACCCACCGGTTCATAAGTCGGCCAATCGACCCATTGCTTACCATAGACAGGCCCGAGATCGCCCCATTGCAACGCGAATTGTTCATCCGCGACGATGCGCTTGGAAAAATCCTCCCGGCTGATCGTCTCGCCACTTTCGCGCCGATAATGATCGAGCGGCCAGTCAGTCCAGATTTCCACACCCTGCGCGCACAGCGCGCGGATGTTGGTATCGCCGGTGAGAAACCACAACAGTTCGCGCGTCGCTGATTTCCAATAAACCCGCTTTGTGGTCAGCAGCGGCATCAATCCGCCAGAAAGATCAAAGCGAATCTCCGCGCCGAACAGCGAGCGGGTGCCAATCCCCGTGCGGTCCACGCGCTCGTCCCCCTGCTCCCAAATACGGCGCATTAAGGTGAGATATTGCCATTCCCAGTGGTCTGGATTGGGAGAATCGTTTTGCATTGCGGAGCGCACCATTGCGCATTGGTAGCCGCGCGAGCGTCCAAGCGAAAGCCCGCTTGCCACCCCTCGCCTAGCCCAATATATCCGGCATTCTGCCGCGCCCGGGTTCGCTCGGGCAAGATCGGTCGGGGAATAGCTCAGCCTGGTAGAGCGCT
This sequence comes from Novosphingobium sp., assembly GCA_043758655.1. Taxonomy (GTDB): domain Bacteria; phylum Pseudomonadota; class Alphaproteobacteria; order Sphingomonadales; family Sphingomonadaceae; genus Novosphingobium. The sequence continues at coordinate 665 of JAYVNC010000012.1, read as the reverse complement.
GCCTTCGGGAGGCAGAGGCCGGAGGTTCGAATCCTCTTTCCCCGACCAGTTTTTGGCAGAATCTAGCCGTTCTCGGCACTAACTATGATTTCGGTCTCCGGTGCAACTCCGGTGAAAGCACCCGGTACTAGCGCCTCGATCTCGTCTATGATCGCCTCTGTGACAGACAGTGCGATGCCCAGATTAGCTGGATCGAATAGCGCGTATAGGTCACTAGTGCTGGCCTTGCGATGCCCCAGCATCATCTCTCCTTGAGCCCACTGAGCTTCGCCGATTCTCGGACGGGCGATTTGCGAGACGCTGCGCCGAATCAGCTTCAGCCCCGTTTCTCGATCACGCGGCAAGCGGAGTTCATCTTGCATCGCCTCAAATGCCTTGCGCACTGATTTCACCGTGACGAAAAACCCCTCGGTCCTGTCCAGCAGGCGGGCAAGCTGGTGAGGCACAGGGACTACGGGACGATATTTTTTTGTCTGCGACCTACCCCTCTGGTTTAATTGGAGAGCACGGGCATTTGATATCCACTGATCCCGTTCGAGGCTTGTCGAGACATCATGCGCCGCATCGGGGCGGCACCACGTTGCGACACTTACTTGGAGAAATCTTAGTAGGTTCAGGCGGTTTAGCCGCTGACGTGCGACCATTCTTTCAGACCAGAAATCGCC
>JAYVNC010000011.1:0-2433 GCA_043758655.1 Novosphingobium sp. | reverse complement strand
GGGGTTCCAAACGTTGGAGTCAATCCACTAGAACTGTAAGTGGGAGTCAGCATCAGTATTATATCACTTTTCATATTCAATACGTTTAAACTTTTCGTGACTGAACATTAGATAATTGCACTTATCACATCTCCATATTTGACATCTCTTTATAAGGTGAGCTAAGGCGATGCCCGTGGATCACGCCGCGCCCGTTGCTGAAAACGCCCTGATTGCGGAGGAAAGCGCTATCTCGCCGGCAGCGTTGACCGACGATCTCGCCTGGGCCGTGGTCAAGATGCACGCGGGCGAGCGCATCGTCATCAACGCGGCGCTGATCGCCGCGTATCAGGCCGCATCCTCGCCCCACACCATCCGTGCGCTGAAATCGGACCTCGAGGCGTTTGACCTGTGGTGCCGGCGGACCAAGCGCGTCGCGCTGCCGGCGATGCCCGAAACGGTGGCCGACTATCTCGATGCGCGCGCGGAGAAGGGGAGCAAGCCCGCGTCGCTCGGCCGCTACAAGGCGTCGATCGCCAAGATCCACCAATTGCTCGAGCTCACGGACCCAACGCCGGCTTCGCTGGTTCAACTGCGGCTGCAGGCGATCCGGCGCCATCTCGGCACCGCGCAGACGCAGGCGCGGCCACTGCGGTTCAAGGGCCCGGTGCGTAATGTTGAGCGGGACGAACCGCGCGGGCTCAATGTGCGGGCGCTGCTCGAAGCTTGCGAGGAGGATTTGCCAGGCCTGCGCGATCGCGCGCTGCTGTCGGCAGGCTACGACACCGGGCTGCGCGCCCCGGAACTGGTGGCGATCGTCGCCGAGGATATTATCGAGGCGATCGATCCCGACGCGCGCCTGCTGACCATCCGTCGCAGCAAGGGCGACCAGGACGGGGAGGGGGCAACCGCCTATCTGAGCCCGCGCTCCGTTCGCGCGATCGGCGCCTGGACAGCGGCCGCAGGCATTGAGACAGGCCCGGTGTTTCGTCGGGTGAACGTGCGACGCTACAAGGCGAGGGCGGCGGTGCGAGGGTGGTCGCTCGACAGCATCTCGAGCCGGGAGGCATGGAATCTGCGCAAGACGCTGCCGAAACGCGCTGTGCCGGCGCGGGTGGAATACGATGTGGGGGAGGGGGCACTTCACCCTGCGTCGATCGGCCCGATCTATCGGGCGATGATCCAGCGGGCGTTCGACGCAGGCGCGCTGATGGATCTGACGGTCGACGATGTGGCGAGGTTGCTCAAGGGGATCAGCGCGCATTCGACGCGGGTCGGGCTCAACCAGGATCTTTTCGCCAGCGGCGAGGACCTTGCCGGCATCATGGACGCGCTGCGGTGGAAATCGCCGCGGATGCCGCTCGCCTATAATCGTAATTTGGCCGCAGAGCAGGGGGCAGCTGGTCGACTCATGGCGAAGATCGGCTAGTTCGGCGGTTTGCCGAACCCATATCGAGCGCTGGTCCCTCGGGGAGCATTCCCTTATTCGCGAACCCGAGCAACCGTCAGACCCCACTGGACAGACGGTAACGTATATGTTACTTACTGGATGTTGAAATGGTCGTAGAAGAATACATCCGAGAGGATGGCTCAAATCCGTTCGGGTCATGGTTCGACGATCTCGATCCGCAAGCGGCGGCAAAAGTCGCGACGGCGACCTTGCGGTTGGAGAAGGGCAATACGTCAAACGTCAAATGGATCGGCGGCGGGCTGGGCGAATATCGGATCGACTGGGGACCAGGCTATCGCCTCTACCTCGCGCAGGACGGTGATGCCCTCATTATCTTGTTCGTGGGTGGAACGAAGAAGCGTCAACAAACCGATATCGATCGGGCCAGCGCGCTGCTGGCAGAATACAAAGTCCGAAGGACGGCTGCGAAGCTGTCGGGCAGGAGGTGACGACATGGAACTGACACGTGACTTTAAGGAGACGGTGAAGGAGCGCGCAGCGCGTGATCCCGCCTTCGCTAAGGCCATGCTCGATGAAGCGGCGACTCTGTTCCTCAATGGTGAGCCAAATACCGCGCGCCTGATCCTGCGGGATCTGGTGAACGCTTCAGTGGGCTTCGAGACACTTGCTGTCGAGACGAACAAGCCCAGCAAGAGCCTTCATCGTATGCTCTCCGAAAAAGGTAATCCGAGCATGGACAACCTCGCTGCGATCTTCGGTGCCGTCCGCAAGCGGCTCGGCGTTGATATCCAGGCTCACGCTGTTGAAGCGGCATGACCTTCGATCCATCACTATGTTCCCATAATGTTCCAATTGATGTAAAGTCCGCGCAACGGGCAATCGGCGCACGATCCCAGGCGCGGACGGTGCAGCGAGAACGGCATGGCTGAAACGCAGATTGAATGGACTGTAGATTTGCGTTAAGAAGTGACCCAGGTGGAGGTTATGTCCCGCTGTGCGGGGCGTAGGTCAAGCCGGTGATTTTTCCTTTCTGGATTTGGGTG
>JAYVNC010000010.1:0-2453 GCA_043758655.1 Novosphingobium sp. | reverse complement strand
GCGATGCAGGCGCTGTCAAAGTGGGTGCTACTGCGTGAGGTGGGGGGGCGGCTACTGTTCCCTTCGCGATCAGAAAAAGGGCATTTAACGCGCGTTCGCCTGTTCCAGTTGCTGCGCGATCTGGCTCTGCGCGCTGGCATTGCGCCCGAAAAGGTTTCCCCGCACGTTCTCCGCCACGCCTTTGCCACGCATTTGCTTGAGGGCGGGGCGGACCTGCGGGTGTTGCAAACGATGCTTGGGCATGCGGACATATCGACCACACAAATCTACACCCATGTTGATGCTGCAAGGCTGGTCGCATTGGTGAATGCCCGGCATCCACTTGCGCAACGTTCTGCATCGGCGCTTGCCGCGCACCTTGCAGGCGATTAGAGCCGCGCCGATGGCATCCTATCTCGAATTTGAAAAGCCGATCGCCGGGCTCGAAGCCCGCATAGCCGAATTGCGCACGACCGCGGCCGATGGCAAGATTGATCTGGCCAAGGAAATTGCCCGGCTTGAGCGGACCAGCGCCAACCTGCTGGCGAGTACCTATGCCGCGTTGACACCTTGGCAAAAGACGCAGGTTGCTCGCCACCCGATGAGGCCGCATTTCCTCGACTACGCCGCCTCCGCCTTCAGCAATTTCATGCCACTCGGTGGGGATCGCTATTTCGGCGAAGATCAGGCGATCATTGGCGGGTTTGCCATGCTGGGAGCCCGCAAGGTCATGCTGATCGGCCATGAAAAGGGCAATGACACCGCAAGCCGGATCAAGCACAATTTCGGCATGGGCAAGCCTGAAGGCTATCGCAAGGCGATACGGCTGATGGACTTGGCGGGCAGGTTTGGCGTGCCGGTGGTGACTTTGGTCGATACCTCGGGCGCATTTCCCGGGGTTGAGGCGGAAGAGCGCGGGCAGGCGGAAGCAATCGCCCGTTCGATCGAAGCCTGCCTCGATCTGCCGGTGCCGATGGTCTCGGTGATCGTGGGTGAGGGCGGTTCGGGCGGCGCAGTAGCTTTGGCGAGCGCCGAGCGCGTGCTGATGCTCGAACACGCGGTCTATTCGGTAATCTCGCCCGAAGGTGCGAGCTCGATTTTGTGGCGCACAGCTGAAAAAGCTCCAGACGCTGCCGAAGCGATGAAGGTGACCGCGCAAGATCTGTTGCGGTTGAAGGTGATAGACCGGATTATTCCCGAGCCGATGGGCGGCGCGCATCGTGATCCTGCGGCGATGGCCGGCGCGCTTGGCAAAGTGATCGGTGATGAACTTGATGCGCTGCAAAAAATTGACGCGGGCCAGCGAACCATTCTGCGCGAGGAGCGTTTCCTTCGCATAGGCAGGGGTTGACGCGGGCCAATCGCGCGTTGAACCTTGCCTGAGGTCGCAAAATCCTCGCTTGGGGGGGGGTGCGCCAGCTGAATTTGAGAGGGAGCCGCAACGATGGCCGCAAAATTTAACAGACGATTTCTTGCCCTTGCAGGCGCTTCATTCGTGGCCTTGTCGCCCGCAGTAGCGCAAGCCCAAGCTTCACCGCAGTATCAGACGGAGCCATCGCCGCAATATCAGCCGCAACAGGTTCAGACGATCAGCGCGTCAGACAAGGCCGAAGGGGCAAAGGCCCATCCGCAGCTTGTGCAAGAATTTGGCGGTGCAATGACCGGGTATCAGGCTACTTACGTCAAGAGCGTCGGCCAGAACATTGCGGTGCAGTCTGGCCTTGGCAATGCCCGGTCTGACTTCACCGTTACGCTCCTCAATTCCTCAGTGAACAACGCTTTCGCCATTCCCGGTGGCTATGTTTACGTCACACGTGAGTTGGTTGGGCTGATGAACAATGAGGCTGAGCTGGCAGGCGTGCTCGGCCACGAAGTAGGCCATGTCGCCGCACAGCATCAGAAGAAGCGGCAGTCTGCCGCACAGAAGAATAGTATTCTAGGTGTACTCGGTTCGGTACTTGCTGGAGCCGTGCTTGGAAATAGTGCCGCTGGCAATCTGATCCAAAAGGGGTTTCAGCAGGGCTCGCAGCTGCTGACGCTCAAGTATTCACGCAGCCAAGAGACTGAGGCGGACAATCTTGGCATCTCCTATCTGCGCCGCGCCGGATATGATCCGCGCGCGATGGGTACCGTGTTACAAAGCTTGGCGAATGAAAATGCACTAGAAGCACGCATTCAAGGATCTAGCGCACAAGTGCCTACTTGGGCCTCAAGCCACCCAGCCGATGGTCCGCGGGTTGCCGCTGCGCTCAAACAGGCAGGCCCTTACACGCGCGGGGTGACCAATCGTGACCGATTCCTCAACGGAATAAACGGTATCATGTGGGGCGATGATCCCAAGCAAGGCGTGATTGATGGCCGCACGTTCATCCATCCTGAAATGCGCTTCTCGTTTGATGCGCCGCAGGGATTTTATCTGGTCAACGGCACCCGTGCAGTCGCGATCAGTGGCCAGTCGGGCAAGGGCGAGCTTT
>JAYVNC010000009.1:0-2458 GCA_043758655.1 Novosphingobium sp. | reverse complement strand
ACCGGAGTAGTCCATGATCAGATCGATGGCGAAGTATTCGATGAAGAAATCGGCGTCGTACTTCAGGCTCTGCTGATAGAGCGCGTGGAGCATGGCGTGGCCGGTGCGGTCGGCGGCGGCGGCGGTGCGCTGGACCGGCGGGCCTTCCCCCATGTTCTGCATGTGGCCACCGAACGGCCGCTGATAGATGGTGCCGTCGGCATTGCGGCTGAACGGAACGCCCGCGTGTTCGAGTTCGTAAACCGCCGCCGGGGCCTCACGCACCATATATTCAATCGCGTCCTGATCGCCGAGCCAATCCGACCCCTTGACGGTATCGTACATGTGCCAAGTCCAGTGATCGGGGCTGTTGTTCTGAAGGCTGGCTGCGATGCCGCCCTGCGCCGCGACCGTGTGGCTGCGGGTGGGAAACACCTTGGTAATGCAGGCGGTTTTGAGGCCAGCCTCAGCGCTGCCCATCGTCGCGCGCAGGCCCGATCCGCCCGCGCCGACGACGACGGTGTCATAGGTATGATCGATAATCTTGTAAGCGGGCGCAGACATCATGCGGCTCCCAGCGCTATGCGAATGATCGAGAACACGCCGAACCCCGCGCCGCCAAAGGCAGCGAGGTTAAGCGCGGCGAAGGCGGCGAATTTGTTGGCCGATGTGTGGATATAATCCTCAAGCATCACCTGCATCCCCAGCAGCGCATGCCAGAACAGGCTGACCAGCAGCAGCGCCACGGCGCTCGCAGGCACCGGCCGTGAAAGCCAATCGTGCATCGTGCCAAAGCCGTAATCGGGCAGCATCAATAAGGACGTCAGCAAATAGGCCATCAACAGCAGGTTCGCCACCGCCGTATAGCGCTGCACCAGCCAGTGATGCGCGCCGTGATGCGCCGAACCCAGCCCGCGCACGGTGCCAATCGAAGTTCCGTTACCCATGGTCTTAAATCCTCAACGATGCAGCAGGATCACGGCCCAAAACGCGGCGGTGAGCGCAATAGCCAGTAGTGGCAGAACAATCGACCAGGTGTTATTGCCCTTAAGTTCATACCCCGCTCCGACATCCATGACGAAGTGGCGCAGGCCTGAAAGCATGTGCTGGAAAAACGCCCAGGTCAGCCCGATCAGCACAATTTGGCCGTACCAGGCCGAGGCAATATGCTGGAACGTGGCATAGCTTTCCGGCCCAGAGGCGACCGCCCCCAGCCACCACAGCATCACCCCCAGCCCAACCGTCGCGAGGCCATTGCCGGTGACCCGATGCAAAATCGAAATCGCCATCGCCGGGCCCCATTTCCAAATCTGGAGGTGCGGTGAAAGCGGGCGGTTGCTGGCAGAGGCCATCGGCGCTCATTCCTTGCGAGAGGGTGAAGCGGCGAGATGGCCGCGTTGCTTTCCCCTTAGCCAAAATGAGGTTGGGTGCAAGCGGGTGTGGGGTTGAGGGATGGGTGTTGCATAACTTTGCTATACGGTACAATCATAGGACTTTATACCGGTGCGTAAAGTTCTTCGCTTTCGTCACCAAAAATGTAGAAATGTTGATGCGTGAGTACATCCTTGGCAACCGCCAGCGGTTAGCTACTGACGTCACACCCTTACCATCATTTTTATTTCGAAACAGATGCTGAGGCCGCATTCTCGGGTAAGGTATTAGCGGCCTTCGGCCAACACTTTCGAATAAATCGGTCGGGCGCTCAGGTTGTAGGATATCTTGGAACTCCCCCGGAAGGCCAACGACTATCCGTAGAATACGAATTAAGCGTTGACGTGCTCCCCTGATTGTTACCGCTCAGAAGTAGAGTCCTTCCATTGTTTGGCTGATGGTTGAAGGGATGACAAGCAGTGCCGGGGCATGCCCCGGCACTGCTTGTTTTGCGATCTCGGCGGGCGTGCGCCCGCCCAGTTTCGAGTGCGGCCTGACCGTGTTGTAATCGTGCTGCCATTCGGCCAGCTCGGCGCGAGCATGGGCCAACGACGTGAACAGCGTCTCGTTCAGGCATTCATCGCGCAGCTTGCCGTTGAAGCTCTCCACGAACGCATTCTGGGTGGGCTTACCCGGAGCAGTATAATGCCATTCCACGCGCCGCTCCTTCGACCAGCGCAGGATCGCCATGCTGGTCAACTCGCTACCGTTGTCGCTGACGATCATCAGCGGCTTGCCGCGCTGGCCGATGATCGCAGTCAACTCGCGCGCCACCCTGGCACCCGAGATAGATGTATCCGCGATCAGCCCCACGCACTCCCGACTGAAGTCATCGACCACGCACAGGATGCGGAAGCGCCGCCCGCACACGAAGCTGTCGGAGACGAAGTCGAGGCTCCAGCGTTGGTTCGGCCCCTGTGGGATCGTCATCGGCGCGCGCGTGCCCAGCGCTCGCTTGCGGCCACCCCGGCGGCGCACCCGCAAGCATTCCTCGCGGTAGATGCGCAGCAGCTTCTTGTGGTTCGGCGTGATGCCTTCGCGTGCCAGA
>JAYVNC010000008.1:0-7753 GCA_043758655.1 Novosphingobium sp. | reverse complement strand
TGCCGAGCGTAACATGGCCCAAGCCGGTGAAGCCGATAGCCAGCGGATCGCTCGCTACTGCACTTGGAACATCCGCCTCGCTGCCGGTGTCAAGATCGTCGCGCAACGGATTTCGCCCGAGTAGAATTCGTTCGCGGACCACCTGCGCGCGGGCGGAATAGGCGCCGCGCCACGCTGATCCGCCAACCACATGAACAGCGCGCCCGCGCCAATTGGGCAGGCCCAGCCTCGTCCAATCGACTGGCCGCTTTAACGGATCGCGCCCGAATAGCTTTGCAAGCTGGCTTTGCGAGATACGCTTTAGGGGGTTAGCATCGTTGACGACAAAAACCACCGGATCGAGAAAGCCGAAGCTGTTTGAGCTACCTCCCGCAACCGCGATTCGCAGAGGCGGGTGGCCGTGCGCGGCGACAAATGCGGCGGCGTCCGTGTCGCTCAAATCGCGCGAGACTATGGCAAAATCGCGTGCGCCTGCGATGAACGCGCGCAGACCGGGGTTTAGGCTGGCCTGCGGTGGGCCCGTCGGTCGGTCGATCGTTGTGGTTATACCCGGTTGCAAGCGCTGAAAATCACTTTGCCAGCGATCAACCAACGCCGATGTAATATCGGTTGCGCTGCCGGTTAGCGTTCCGGCCATCGCTGTGCAGGCGCGATAATGCGGCAGGGCCGGATCAACGACCGGCACAGTTGGCATGCTTGCCGCCAAGGCCATAAGAACCCACGTTGGCACAATCATCGCAGAACCTGACAGGCAGGCTTCAGTTTTCTGTGCGAATCATGGCACAACGATTTCATAATGAAAGGATTGGCATGATGAAGATGAAATTTGCCGCGTCGGCGCTGGCGATGATAGCGGTTATTGGCACCCCGGCGATGGCGCTGAAATACGCCAAGCGGGAACACCAAATTGCGGCGGACAAGACGCTGCCCGTCTGGACACCCGGCAAAGTTGATGTCCAGCCTGAAGAAGAGCTCAACGTCGTCGGCGCGGACGTTATGGATGAGATGACGCTCGGCTGGGTCAAGATGATGCGCAAGGCCTACCCGCGGCTTAGTGTGACGATGGAGGCGCGCGCATCGGGCTCGGGCGGTCCTGCGCTCACCGCCGGCACCGCGCATCTTGCCCCGGTGGGCCGCGAGCTGCTGCCCGCTGAAGAAAAGGCGTTCGTTGATAAATTTGGCTATGCGCCGATGGCCTTCAAGGTCGCCACCGGCAGCGCCGGATCGCTCGGCAAGACCGCAGCGAGCATCATTATGGTCGATAAGGAAAACCCGGTGCAATGTTTGAGCCTGGCGCAACTCGACGGGATCTATTCGGCAACGCACAATCGCGGCGGCGGCGATCTGACGACTTGGAGCCAGCTTGGCCTCACGGGCAAATGGGCTGATCTTCCGATCCATCGGTATGGCCTCAAATCGCCGAACGGGATCGAGTGGTATTTCAAAATTCGCGTGATGAAAATGGGCGAATACCGCGACGGTATTCAGTTCACCAAGGGGCGCGGGTTCACCCATGCGTTCAACGTTGCGGCTGAGGACATGGCGGCGCACCCCGGCGGCATCACCTATGCCCTGCTCGCCAATGTCATGCCGAACACCCGGGTCGTCCCCTTGTCCGAGGAACCCGGAGCCAAGTGCGTGGCCCCCACGGTGCAAAGCGTTTACGATCATTCCTATCCGCTTGCGCGCTTCGTTTATGTCTATGTGAACAAGAAGCCGGGCGTTCTGCTTGAGCCAAAGGTGCGCGAATTCCTGAAAGCTGCGCTCAGCTTTGAAGGGCAGCAGCAGGTTGCCAATGATGGCGTTTATTTGCCGCTTCAGCCCACTGTAGTACGCGAAGAACTGGCGAAGCTTGCGCAAAACTAAACAAAAAAGGGGTGCCGCATCGCCATGGCACCCCCTTTGTTGATTCTGCGTCAAAGATCAGAACTTCGCGCGGGCGGACATCGTCAAATAACGCGGCGCGCCGGGGACCAGATTGATGTTCGCAGTGAAGCCTGCGCTCTCATAGTACCGCTTGTCGAACAGGTTGGTGGCCTTGAACGTAAGGTCAAGATGCTCGCTGACCTTGTAGTAAATCCCCAGATCAACCGTGGTGTATGACGCCAGCGGCAGCAGTGTTGTCGGCAACGCGGTAGTGGGGAGCAGGCCGGTGCGGTCGCCGATGTATGACACACCCAGCCCAAACCCGAGCCCCTTGAGCGCGCTTTGGTCTGACATATCATATCGCACAAATACGTTGAACGCATCGTCGGGCGAATTGGTCAGCCGTGATCCAACCTGAACCGCGACAATAGACTTGGCCACCCGCGCAGTGGTGTGGGCATAACCGCCGTTGATCTGAAGACCAGGCAGCGGCGAGGCGTTGAATTCAAGCTCGAATCCGCGCGAGCGTTCCGCACCAATCTGCGACGAGCAGGTCCCCGAAGCGATATTACTAGTGACGTTGCCGGCAATATTGCGCGGCGCATTGGTGGGAATCACTACGCCAAGGGCTGCCAGCGCCGCGTCGGTCGCCGATCCTGCCGCCGGGCAAGTGAAAGTGTTGAGCGTGTTGTTCTTCGTGATATCGAAATAGGCGGCGGTGAGGAAAAGGTGGTGATCGAACAGGTTGGTTTTAATGCCGCCCTCATAAGCCTTGGCAAAGGTCGGCAAAAACGGATTGGTGTTGAACACATCAAACGCGCTCGCCGCCGCCGGAACGAACGAGGTTGAATAGCTGGCGTAAATTGAAAGGTCTTTGGTAGGTTGGATGATAAGACCAGCCAAGGGTAGCCACTTGGTATCGCGCTTGTTCTGCGGCGGCGGGGTCGCTTGTCGCAGCTCGGTGATCGACTGGCGTTCGTTGGCATAACGCAGCCCGACCATCAGCTTCACATGTTCGCCGAATGACAGCAAATCGGAGAAATAGGCACCGAACGAATCCTGCGTCGAATAGCGGCGCGTCAGATCGGTCGCGACGGCAAACAGCGGATAGTTGGCGTTCGGCTGACCCTGCCGGACCGGCGCATAGACATTGACGTTAAGGCTGAGCGGTCCGGTTTCAGGCGCGTTGTAGAACTGGATGCGGTTTAGATCGGCAGTTTCCTTGCCCAGGCTGGCACCCACAAGGATGATGTGGCCAACCCCAAGGGTATCACCTTTGATCGTGAAATTGGCATCGCCGAAGCTGTACGTTCGCAGGTTCTCCTGCTGACGCGCCCGCCTTGTGAGCGTCGTCAGCGTCTGCCCCGCAGTTTTGCTGAACCCGGCGACATCAAAACCTTGGGCAAAGTCGCTGTGATCAACATAGCGATAGGATGCGGAGAGCTTGATCGCGCTGCTGAATTTCTGCTCGATAAATACGTTGGCGATCTTGCCCTCTTCAAGCAGGTAATCATAGGGATCCTGATAGCTTATCGTCGGCAGCGGCGAGAGCGAAGTATCGTTGTTGGGTGCGACAAGATAGGTATCATAATGGGTGCGCACCTTGCGGTATTCGCCCGAAACCGTAATCTTTCCGCCTTCCCATGGCAGCACCGAAATGCTTGGGGCGATGTAGATCGGGTGTTCATAGGAATAGTCGCGGAACCCGTTCGAGGTGCCGATCTCGCCGACGATGCGGTACAGCACGCTGCCGCTTTCGGTGATCGGCCCGGTGGCATCGAACGATGCCAGCGCGCCGAGTGCGCGGCTGTAAGTTCCGGCCCCCAGGTTGAATTTCATGCCAAATTCGTAGGCGGCCTGCGCCTGCGGCTTTTTCGAAACGATATTGATGAAGCCGCCCGGCTGGGCCTGTCCATAAAGCACCGAAGTCGCGCCCTTGACCAATTCGATGTGGTCCGTGCCAATGGTCGGCGGAGAGCCGAAACGCACCGACAGGCCGGGCATGCCGTCGGTTAAAATGGCGTTGCGATCATTGCCGCCGGCCTTGAAGCCACGAAAGGTTATGTCATAGCCGGTGTTACCCGCGCGCTGGATGCCGGTCATATAGCGATAGAGATCGGCGACGTTGCTCGTCTCGATCGCTTTGAGAAAGTTCTTGTTGTATGCGTCGACGCTGAACGGCGTATCGAGCACTGGAATGTCGAGTTTGGTTGCGCTTGATGCGCCGGTGTTGACGAACTTGCCGGTTACGATAATCGGCTGCGTGAAGTCATCACCGTCAGCGGCAGCGGGCGATGCTGCCGCTGCCCGCGCCAAAGTCGGCATGGATATACTGAGCAAAAGAAGCGCGCTGAATGCAGCGGTGCGGCGTGTCGGAACCATTTCAATCATCCCCATGTCTTTTTTGATTACGGAGGTTTTCGCCCTTTTACCTGTCACGAACCTGTCTTGTCAGAAAACGCAAATTTTTCCGCTCCTTGGCGAGCTGCCCCGCATCGAGCGGCAAATAGCCGAGACTTCCTGCTGCGATAATCTGCTGTCCCTCACACGACAGGACAAAATCCACAAATGCGCCAGTCACATCAGACACATCATCGCGCTGCGCATATATCAGCAATTGGCGTTCGAGCGGATATCGGCCGGATTGCAGATCGGCGCTGTCGCCTGAATGCCAGGGGTCTTTTGGATGCTGCGCCAAAGCGATGGCGTGCACGTGATCGTCGGCGTGGCTGAGGTCGGCGAAACCTATGGCAAGCGGGTCTTGCCCCACCGCGCCGACCACCTGCCGCGATTTGGCGAAGCCGCGAAGGTCACGGGTGAGCGCTTTGCCGCCGAGCGCATGACGGCGCATCCACAGCGCGAGCGCCAAGTCGGGCGAAAGGCCCATCACGTGAACCGGATGCCTCGCCCATTCGCCGCGCAGGCCAAGATCACTCCAGATCAATCCCGGCTTGGTCAGCGCAAGCCGCAGCTGGGTCATCGCCATATGCGCCAATGGGTTTTGGGCATTGACGAAAATGCCGAGCGGCGAGGACAAGGCTTTCGGATCGAGCGAATCCTTGGCAATGCGGAATTCAACCGGATCGGACTTGTACCGCGCGCGCCAGGCGACAAGGTCGCTTGCGGCAAATTCCGCTCCCATTGGCGCAAAAGCCGAAGTCCCATCGAGCAGCGCAGGCGGCCCTGTCCGTGTACCCTTGAGAACGAAGGAAAACGTGATGCCCGGCTGACGCACAGAAAACGCCGTTCCGATCGACAACAGCATCTCTGCCATATCGTTGTAGCCGACCACCCGCACAGCGCCTTCGGGCGTGCGCCAGGGGGCATCTGCCGGGATAATTATCGGACGCGGAACATAGGCTGCGCAAGCCGTAACGGGCTGCACGGTCAGCGCCAGAATTGTGAGCAAAGTCCCGGCCATCAATGCCCGCTGAGCATCGCCCGGCTAGCCCCCGCCTGCGGAGCGCGAAGCGGCAGGAATACGCCTTGCTCGCGCACCACCGCTTGACCATCCTTGCTCAGGATAAACCTGATGAACTCGGCGAGAGCGGGGTCAGCTGCCTTGCCGGGGGCGACATTGGCATTGAGATAGGTTACCCGCGACAGCGGATAATCGGCCTTGGCAACCGCTTCGTACGATGGCGAGACCCACGGCCCAGCGTCGCCGACGCTGATCGGAACTATCTTCACCGCCGAATCTACAGCCGACAGCCCCGTATATCCGAGCGCCAGCGGATCGGTAGAAACCCGGCGGGCAAGGTTAAAGAACGTATCATCAAAGCGCATGTCGCCGCGCCATTCGCCGCGCTTGCCCGGAACCGAAAGCACGCGCTGGCGCATGAATTCTTCAAAGCCATTCCACGGTTTGATTCCGTAAAAATGCACTGGCCGCCGCGCCCATGCGCCGGTGAGACCAAGATCGCCCCACATCGCAACCGCCTTGCCGCCGCGATGCCGCGTCGCTGAAAATGCCGCGTCTATCTGGGCAAAGCTCAGATGCTGCACGGGATTATCGGAGTGAACAATGATTGGCACCGCATCGAGGAAGCCAAAGTGCCGCCAAGATCCGCCGGAAACCGGAACCGAGAACGGATCATAGCCGAACTTGTCGTGAAAGCCGCTGACATCGCTGGGCCTGAGTTCGCGCGAGACGAAAACGAAATCGAGATTGCCTTTGATCAGCTCCACTGCGCCCAGGCTCCCCGCGAGTGGTCGCGCGATTTCGAGTTGAAATCCGGAGTGAAATTTGCGGAACGCTGCGGTCCATCCCTCAACCAGTCCCGGCATGATATCGGATGAGCCAACGCGGAAAGCGCGGTTGATCATGAGCCCCGGCGTGGGTTGATAGGCGGGCAGAGCGGCGTCAACCTCGGGCCGTAATATTTCGCGCACCGGCAGGGTTCGTCCGGTTTTCATTCCCTCGGCTTTTTCGGCATCGCTTTGCGGATGAACTTCGGACGGGGTCGGCTCAAGCCAGATCATCGCGCCGGGTTTAATCGGCGGTGCAGGCGTGACTGCATGCGGCATTGCTGGCGGAGGTGCTGCTGCCATCAAAAACACGGCCATTGCGGCAATCATACCTGATGCGCGAAGCGCCATCGTCCTCTCCCATTTTTCAATGGTCGCCCTGGTGCCCCCATAACCTTGCGCCAACCTTGCGCCAACAGTTTAGGCGGGTGCCGGATCATCGCCCGCATCCCAGGTTTCGGTTGCAGGGAGCGAAACCACCACCCGCAGACCATTGGCGTTTTCGCGCGGCTCAGCGTGGATTGAGCCAAGGTGGAGTGTGACGATGCTGCGAGCGATCGAAAGGCCAAGCCCCGCGCCCCGATCTCCACGCCGCTGGCCCCCGATCCGTACGAAGCGTTCGAAAATGCGCGGGCAATCCGCCTCCGCCAGCCCCGGCCCATCGTCTTTGATCGTCACCTGCCACTGGCCCGCAAAGAACGCCGATTCCATCCGCACAAGGCCGCCCGGCGGCGAGGCATTGAGGGCATTGCTGATAACGTTGAGCAGCACCTGCCGCATCCAGCTTGCCTCGATGCGCACGGTGCCCTGGCCCAGGGTTACATACTCAAGCCGCTGACCCGAATGGTCTGCCAGCGCATCGGCGTCATGGGCGAGCAGCTGCATGAACGGCGCCGGATCCACGGGTTGCAGGTCGAATGCGATTGCATTCGATTCCGCACGAGAAAGAAACAGCATCTGGTCAATGAACGTGTTGAGCCGGGCGATTTCTTCGATTTGTTCCACCGCCGCTTCCGCATTTTCAGGGCTGCTGCTGTTTTTGGCAACACTTTCTGCGTGGAGGCGGATCAGCGAAAGCGGGGTCTTGAGCTCATGGCTCACCTGCTCGGAAAAGCGCGACATTTGCCCGAAGGCCAGTTCAAGCCGGTCAAACATGGTGTTGAGCAGGACTGCCAGTTCATCAACTTCGTCGCGGACTTCAGCGACCGGAATGCGTTCGGCCAGATTATCTGATCCGATCCGCTGCGCAGTGTCTCGAATGACCCGGATCGGTCTCAGAACGAAGCGAGCGAAAGCGAAACCGAGCACCGTGCTGACCAACAGCATTACGCCGATCAGCAACGCACTGATGATGGCAAATGCGCGCGTTCCTTCGTGCACGCTGAGTTCTGACGTCGCGACGGTCACGTCATAAGGCGGCAACAGAAATTCATTGATCCGCAGCGGGCCGAGCCCCGGCGTTTCGGCGCTGAACCGGCGCTGGCCTTTGACGTCGGGAATCTCGTGACTCTTGAGATTGGACGAACGAAAGATGCGCTCTTTCGTCTTTGGTGAATCAATGCTGATATAAAATAGTACGGACTGGTATTGCTCGACACTCTTGAGCCGGTCCTTAAGGCGCTTGGGATCGACGGTGGCG
>JAYVNC010000007.1:0-2471 GCA_043758655.1 Novosphingobium sp. | reverse complement strand
GGACGGCTTGAGGCGGCGCTGATTATGGAGGCGATGGCCTATGGCTGCCCCGCGACGAGCGCCTTTATCTCGATCCACAATATGGCTGCATGGATGATTGATACTTTCGGCTCGCCCGAGCTGAAGGCCAGATTCCTGCCGAATCTGGTGTCGATGGAGCGGATTGCAAGCTATTGCCTGACCGAACCGGGATCGGGATCGGACGCCGCGGCGCTCAAAACTACCGCGCGGATTGATGGCGATCACTACGTGGTGAACGGCGCCAAGCAGTTCATTTCGGGCGCGGGTGTGAACGACATTTATGTTGTGATGGTCCGCACCGGGGCGGACGGGCCGAAGGGCATTTCGTGCCTTGTAGTTGAGAAGGGCGCGCCGGGTCTTTCGTTCGGCGCGCCTGAGCGTAAGCTCGGTTGGAATGCTTCACCCACCGCGCAGGTCGTATTCGATAATGTGCGTGTGCCGGTCGAGAACCGTGTCGGGGCAGAGGGTGATGGTTTCAAGTTTGCCATGGCTGGGCTCGATGGCGGGCGCATCAACATCGGCGCCTGTTCGATCGGCGGGGCGCAGCGGTGTCTGGACGAGGCGGTGGCCTATGTGAAGGACCGCAGCCAGTTCGGCCAAGCCATCGCGGCGTTCCAGAACACTCAGTTCCAGCTCGCCGATATGGCGACCGATCTTGAGGCCGCGCGCGCACTGCTTTACCTCGCCGCTGCGAAGGTGACGGCCGGTGCACCCGACAAGTCACGTTTTTCCGCCATGGCCAAGAAGCTAGCAACCGACAGCGGCAGCGAAATTGTCGACAAGGCGCTGCAGATGTTCGGCGGCTATGGCTATCTCAAGGACTATCCGATCGAGCGCTTTTGGCGGGATTTGCGGGTGCATCGCATCCTTGAGGGCACCAATGAAGTGATGCGGATGATTATCGGGCGGGACTTGCTGAAGTGACCGTCCTTCGACAAGCTCAGGATGAGCGGGAATTGATCGTCCGTGTCGAAGGTGTTGCAGGCTTCCTCACGCTCAACCGGCCAAAGGCGATCCACGCGCTGACGCAGGCGATGGACCACGCTATGACCGAGGCGCTGCTGGCGTGGCGCGATGATTCTTCCGTCAAAGTTGTCATCATTGATCACAGTGAGGGGCGAGGGTTTTGTGCGGGCGGGGACATCGCCTTCCTGCGCAATTCGGCGCTGAACGATGGCGGCGTTTCGGGGCTGCAGTTCTTTTACGAGGAATACCAGCTCAACCACTTGCTAATGACCTATCCCAAACCGGTGGTGGCCTTCGTCGATGGCATCGTCATGGGCGGCGGCGTGGGCATCTCGCAGCCGGCAAAATTCCGCGTGGCGACCGAGAACACCCGATTCGCGATGCCCGAAACCGGTATCGGCCTGTTCCCCGATGTTGGCGGAGGGTGGCACTTGTCACGTCTGCCTGGACGCATCGGTCAGTTCCTCGCGCTCACGGGCGCGCGGCTGGATGGTGCGGAATGCCTGTGGGCGGGGTTGGCGACGCATTACTTGCAGGCAGTTGATCTCGCCGAGGCCAAGGCGCGCATCGTTGCAGGGCATGAACCCGGCGGGGTATTGACTGCACTCTCCGTGAAGGCACCCGATGCGCGAATTGAGGCCAACGCTGGCCGGATTGCGCGCCATTTCGCCTCGGATTGTTACGAGGAAATTCTTGCCAGCCTTGAAGCCGATGACAGCGATTGGGCGGCAAAGGAACTGGCGACTCTGCGCACCAAAAGCCCGCAAACCTGCAAGGTTGCGCTGCGCGAGTTGCATGACAGTCTATCGTGCCCCGATTTCGCCGCCAATATGGTGATGGAATACCGCATCGCCGCGCGCGTGCTCACCCGGCCAGATTTTGCTGAAGGCGTGCGCGCGCTGATTATCGACAAAACCAACGATCCCAAGTGGAACCCGGCGACGCCAGAGGAAGTCAGCGAGGCGCTGATCGATTCAATATTCGCCCCGTTGGCTCCCGACCAAGAGTGGAAACCGCTATGACCTATGAAACCATCCTCGTTGAACAGCAGGGCGCTGTCACCTTGGTGACGCTCAACCGCCCGCAGGCGCTCAATGCGCTGAATACGCAGGTGCTGGCTGAATTGATTGCGGCATTTGCAGCTTTCGAAGCAGATACTTCACAAGGCTGCGCGGTGATTACCGGGTCGGGCGATAAGGCTTTTGCGGCCGGAGCGGACATCAAGGAAATGGCCAACAAACCGGCTGCGGAATTCTTTGCCGGCGATTTCTTTTCCAATTGGACCAGTCATTTAGTGAAGCAAACCCGCAAGCCGTGGATCGCGGCGGTGAACGGCTTTGCGCTCGGCGGCGGCTGCGAGTTGGCGATGATGGCCGATTTCATCATCGCTTCGGAAAACGCCAAGTTCGGCCAACCTGAGATCAAGCTCGGCGTCGCCCCCGGCATGGGCGGATCGCAGCGGCTGACCAAGGCTGTTGGCAAGG
>JAYVNC010000006.1:0-2482 GCA_043758655.1 Novosphingobium sp. | reverse complement strand
GTGGCTCTGCCGCAGTTCGATTTTGACCTTTCAACAATCAACCGCGTCACCATCGTGGCCTGCGGGACCAGCTTTTATGCGGGAATGGTCGCCAAATACTGGTTCGAACACTTCGCCCGCGTGCCGGTCGACATCGATGTCGCGAGCGAGTTCCGGTATCGCGATCCGGTGCTCGAAGCCGGCGGGCTATCGTTGTTTATCTCACAAAGCGGCGAAACAGCGGATACGCTCGCCGCGCTGCGCCACTGTAAGGCCGCCGGGCAGACGATTGCCGTAGTGGTCAACGTGCCAACAAGTTCGATGGCGCGCGAGGCAGACTTGCTGCTGCCCACCCACGCGGGGCCGGAAATCGGGGTCGCATCGACCAAGGCCTTCACCTGTCAGCTCGCAGTTCTGGCCGCACTCGCCGCGCATCTTGCGGTCAAGCGCGGGCGGATGAGCCGGGCGGAGGAGTGCGATCTGGTCGAACAATTGCTCGAAGTTCCTGCCAGCCTCAATGCCGCACTCGCCCATGATGACGAGATTGCGGCGATGGCGCATCTGATCGCGCCTGCACGCGATGTGCTTTATCTCGGGCGCGGGCAGGACTATCCGCTCGCCTTGGAAGGCGCGCTGAAACTCAAGGAAATCAGCTATATTCATGCCGAAGGTTATGCAGCGGGTGAGATGAAGCACGGCCCAATCGCACTGATTGATGAGGCAGTTCCGGTGATCGTTATCGCGCCTTCGGGGCCGCTGTTCGAGAAAACCGTGAGCAACATGCACGAGGTGCGCGCGCGCGGCGGCAAGGTGGTGCTGATTTCTGACCGTGAGGGGCTCGACGAAGCTGGTGAAGGATGCCTTGCCACTATAGAAATGCCCAAGGTCCACCCGCTGATCGCACCGCTGGTCTATGCCGTACCGGTGCAACTACTCGCTTATCATGTCGCCTGTGCCAAAGGCACGGACGTTGATCAACCGCGCAATCTGGCCAAATCGGTGACGGTGGAGTGAAGTTGCAAGGCGGTTGCCACTGCGGTGCGGTTCGTTTTGCGATCACGGTGGAACCGCCGCTTGAACTGCTCGATTGCAACTGCTCAATCTGTGCCAAGACCGGCTATCTGCATCTCAATGTTCCGCACGATCAATTTGTCCTGCTGAGCGGCGCGGATCGCCTGACTTCGTACCGCTTCGGAACCGGCGCGGCTGAACATTTGTTCTGCAAAACGTGCGGAATCAAAAGTTTTTACCAGCCGCGATCGCATCCCGATTGCTGGAGCGTCAATTTTCGTTGCCTCGATGCAGGCCACGGGTTGGAACCACACATCCGCCGTTTTGATGGGCAGAACTGGGAAAATAGCTTTAAATCGCTTGCCTAGAACAACCGCGCTGACCCTAAACTCCGGTTAATTGCGCGTTACTTTTTTACGAGAATTTACCCGGTGCTAAGGATTAACCGGCTAATCATGCGCGGTGAAGCCTAAGAACCCTGAACCAGCCCTGCTGCCCAATGATCTGCCGATTGCGGCGCTGCTTGGGCTCAAAGCGCCAAAGCACGGTGATTGGTCGCGCCTGCGCGGCATCCAATTTGCCGGGCTGGCCAAGGCGAGCTTGCCGATTCTGGTCTGCCAAATTTTCGCCGGACTGGCGACAGCACACATCATGTTTCGGGTTACCGGGCTTGCGCCGCTAATCTTTTGGCTGGTGGCCTTGGCCGCCCTGTTGTTCTCCGGCTTTCAGCGCGACTTGGGCTTTGCCGATGCTGATCGACGTGATTTTGCTTCTGCGGAAGCCGTCTCGCATCGCTGGCAATCGGCGGCACTCGCCGCCTTGTGGGCAATCCCCACTGCCTATGCGGCGTTTAAAGGTACACCGTTAATCAGCCTCGAGCTGTGGGCGATCATCACTCTGTTGATCGCAGCGACGTCGGTTTTGGCACCGGCAATTCCGCTAGGCGCGTTTATGATGTGTGTCATTGGTGGGATCGCGACCACGCTATCGCTGGTCTATTCCGGCATGTTCGATGCCGGGATCGCGGCAGCGGCAACCTGTGCTTTGGTCGCCTTTGGCACGATAAGGACCGCGCGAAACTTCCTCACCTCGCACGTTGCCGAAGCGGCAATGCTTGAAAAGAGTGAAGTCGTCTCGCTGCTGCTGCGCGAATTTGAAGAGGGTGAGGCGGACTGGCTGTGGCACATAGATACCGCGCGCCGCGTCCGTTCGATCAGCCCGCGCTTCGCCTTTGCTCTGGGGCTCGATCCGGATGAAATTGAGGGTAAGCCCTTCGTTCAACTGGTGGCTGGTGAAGCTTGGGAAACCGGGCAATTCCCACCCAGTCTTCACGAACTTGCCGAACGTTTGAAGCAACGTGAGAGTTTCTCTAACCAGCTGGTTCGGGTAACGATCAAGGGAACGCAGCGTTGGTGGGAGCTTTCCGGCACGCCGAAAATGGATGATTTTGGCAATTTCGATGGCTTTCGCGGCGTCGGTTCGGACGTCACCG
>JAYVNC010000005.1:0-2483 GCA_043758655.1 Novosphingobium sp. | reverse complement strand
GAAGGGTTAGCAGCACGGAGTCGTATCCAAGCGTCGAAATACGGAAAGGCGACGATCCATATCGGGCCTTGTAACTTTCCGCATAGCGCGCAAACCGGCCATCGGCGAGAGCTGCATACCAAGCCCCTCGCAGCAGTGGGCTGGTCCCCGCAGCACTATCGCCGCTCCACAATTCGGTGCCGAGCAACCGCGCGGGCGAAGCGGCAGCGCTGCGCAATTGCGGCGCGGCGAGTAGCGCGAAACGGCCGCTGTCAGCGATCAGCACCGCATCGTACCCACCCTTGGCCTTCAGCCGTTGGGCCGCACTAATGATCGAGGTGTTGCCGCGCGAATAGTTCAATATGGTGACGACCGTTCCCCCGGCTTCGGCCACTGCGCTGTTGAACGCAGCATTCGCCCGCAGCCCGTATTCGCCTTCGGGGATCAACGCGGCAAAGCGTTTCGCGCCTTTCGAGTGCGCCCAGCTTACCGTGCGGGTGATCGATTGGCTGGGCAGGGTGCCCATGATGAACACATCGTGCCCCGCCACCGCGCCATCATTCGAGAACGAAATTATCGGGACGCGGGCAGGGCGAGCGATGCGGGCTACGGCGGAAACATCGTCCCCCAGCAGCGGACCGAGGATTAGCTTGTTGCCATCGGCAATCGCGCGGCTTGCTGCGGCGGCAGGGCCGGTAGCGGTGTCATAGGTGGTGATGCGCAGGTTCGCCGCATTGGTATCGAGCAGCGCCATCGTCGTGCCATTGGCCAGCGCTTGACCCACCATGCCATTAGGGCCGCTCATTGGCACGAGCAGCGCAACCCGGTGGCGCATCTGATCGGCTGGCAGCGTCGAGGCGCTTGGCCTTACTGGCGGTGGGGGTGGAGCATTCTTTGTCGGCTTTGGTCCAGCCTGACACCCGGCGAGCACCGCCACGCTTGCAATCGCCAACAACCCGCGCCTGTTAAGTTTCCTGTCGATCATAGCTTGCCGCTCTCCCTCGGGCAGTCCATTGAACGCTGCGATGAACGCGCCGCTCTCTCCCGGTCTTTACATTGTTGCAACGCCGATTGGCAATCTGGGCGATATAACGCTGCGCGCTATAGAGACGCTCCGTGCCGTAACAGCGGTAGCATGCGAAGATACGCGTGTAACGGGCAAATTGTTGAAACATCTTGGCTTCAAGCAAAAGTTGATCCGCTATGACGATCACGCCAGCGATGCGACGCGCGATCATGTGCTTGATCTCGCGGCACAAGGACCAGTTGCGCTGACCAGTGATGCCGGAACGCCGCTGATTTCCGATCCAGGATTTCGTTTGGTGGTTGAGGCAAGGGCGCGCGGGATTGCTGTGACCAGCCTGCCGGGGCCGAGCGCGGCGATTGTTGCGCTGACGCTGGCTGGCCTGCCGAGTGACCGGTTTTTGTTCGCCGGGTTCCTGCCGCCCAAAGACAAGGCGCGGCGGGCTGCGCTGGAGGAACTGGCGGGGGTTCCGGCGACGCTGGTGTTCTATGAAACCGCCCCCCGGTTGGGGGCAGCGCTGGCGGCGATTGGGGACGGCCTGCCGGGCCGCGAATTAGCCGTGGCGCGGGAATTGACTAAACGGTTTGAGGAATGCCGCACGGGTAGCGCCAACGAGCTTGCTGCGCATTATGCAGCGCATCCTCCCAAAGGGGAAATTGTGCTGGTGGTTGCACCGCCACTGCCGGTGGTTGCGGGAGAGGTTGACGTTGACGCCCTGCTGCGCGCCGCGCTTGCAACGGACAAACCTTCACAGGCCGCCGGGCAGGTCGCCAAGGCCACTGGGCTTGACCGCGAGGCGCTCTATGCCCGCGCAATGGAGCTTAAATGAGCACGCGTGCTAAACGCGAGGCGCAGGGGCGTCGCGGGGAGATGCTCGCCACCTGGTTCCTCCGCCTCAAAGGCTGGCGGATAGTTGCGCAGCGGGTGAAAACCCCGCGAGGGGAGATTGATCTGGTCGCACGGCGGCGTGGCACGCTGGCTTTCATCGAAGTGAAGTGGCGCAAAACTGAGGCCGAACTGGCACTCGCGATTGATGAATACCGCCTGCGCCGGGTGATAGCCGCCGCCGAAGCCGTCGCGCATCGCTGGTTAAAACCGGGTGAGGACATAAGGGTCGACGTGCTCCTGCTTGCGCCGCGCTGCTGGCCGCGCCACATCACCAACGCTTCGATCAATTAGGAACCCTTTCGCATGAGCCTTCGCGTCGCCGTTCAGATGGACCCCATCGAGGGCATCAACATTACTGGGGATTCCTCGTTCGCGCTGATGCTGGCTGCGCAGGCGCGGGGCCATGTGCTGTTCCTTTATGACGTCGGCACTCTGGCACTCGATGAAGGCCTCATCACCGCTTGGGCTGCGCCGGTCACGGTGCAGCGGGTTCCGGGCGATCATTTCAGCAAAGGGGATTATCGTAAGATCGACCTCGGCACCGACATCGACGTGGTGCTGATGCGGCAGGATCCTCCGTTTGATCTTGGCT
>JAYVNC010000004.1:0-2485 GCA_043758655.1 Novosphingobium sp. | reverse complement strand
GTCGAGCATTCAAATCCGCTGGTTCAAATGGTGGAGCGGCGGATTGATGATTGTCTGGGGCTTGATCCCGTGTTCGGCGAGATGATTCAGGGCCAGCGCTATGCGCCCGGACAAGAATACCGCGCGCACAATGATTGGTTTTGGCCGCGCACGGCATACTGGAAGCAGGAACGGCTCAACGGCGGACAGCGCTGCTGGACCGCAATGGTCTATCTCAACGCGGTGGAAGAAGGCGGCGAAACGCACTTTACCCGTGCGCATATGTCGATCCCGCCGCAACCGGGATTGCTGCTGATGTGGAACAATGCCAAGCCCGATGGCGCGCTTAACGTTGATACGCTCCACGCCGGGGAACCGGTGCTGCGCGGCACCAAATACATCATTACGAAATGGTACAGGACACGAAAATGGGGCTGAAATTCGCCGCTTTGGCATTTGTAATCGCGGCGACAATGCCCGGGCAAGTAGGCGCTGTTGCACCGACGGTTACGCCCATCGCCGCTACCCAAAAAAACGAAGACCAGCGGCTGATGGAACTGTTCGCTCAGGATTCGAAGGCTCAACTTGCGCTCAGCCCGCTCGAAGCGGTCTATCGCGGCACCCCGGTTGATACTGCCGTCCTCGCCAAGATGTTCACCGCTGGTCTTGATCGGCAAAGCGCGGCGATTACCCGTCGCAGTCTGGCGGCACTGGCGAAGATCAACCGGGCCAAACTCACGCCTGCGCGGCAGATATCCTATGATGTGTTCGCCAGAGACAAGCGGCAGGAACTGGAATTCTTTCAGCCCGATGTCCTAGCGCTCACCGCTGTCCGGCCGCTCAACCATTTCGGCGGGCTGCATGTGGAATTTCCGTCGATCATCGCTGCAGGCGGCTCGCTCCCCTATAAAACCGAAGCCGATTACCGCGCCGCTCTCGGCATTCTGCGCACAATTCCCACCGTGCTCGATAATGCCGGACTGCGCTTTCGCGAGGGCATTGCCAGCGGCGTGGTGGAAACCAAGCTGACCACGGTCAACATGATTGGGCAGATCGATGCGCTGCTCGCGCAAAAGCTTGAAGAATCGCCGTTCACCTCGCCGGTCCGCGAATTCCCTGATGGCGTCCCCCCTGCCGCGCGCGCGCAGATTGCCGCTGCATGGAATGCCGCGGTGCGCGATGAGGTCTATCCCGCCTATCGCCGCCTGCGGAAAGAATTAAGCACCGATTACCTTCCCGTCGCGCGCGATCAGGTGGGGCTTTCGGCAATGAAGGGCGGGCCGGGGCTGTATCGGCAGATGATAAGGCGCAGCACCACGCTCAACATGGAGCCCGATGCGATCCACAGTCTGGGGCTTAGCGAAGTCGCGCGCATTCAGCGCGAAATGGAAGGGGTCAAAACCGAACTCGGCTTCACCGGCACGCTGCACGATTTCTTTGACGAGATCCGCAAAAACCCGCGCTACCATCCCAAGACCGCTGCGGAACTCTCGCAGGGCTTTGCCAAGATCGCCCGCGAAGTTGATGCGCAGGTGCCTGCTTATTTCTCGCACGCGCCGCGCACAAAACTCGAAGTGCAGGCATACCCAGCTTATCGTGAAAAATACGAGGCCGGCGGATCGTACAATCAGGGTTCGGCCGACGGCAAACGGCCCGGCGTGTTTTTCTACAACACCTATGATCTGCCCAGCCGCTACCTCACCGGCATGACCACGCTTTACCTTCACGAAGCCGCACCGGGGCATCATTTCCAGATCAGCCTTGCGCAAGAAGACACCAGCCTGCCCGATTTTCAGCGGTTCGGCGGCAATACTGCCTATGTCGAAGGCTGGGCGCTTTATTCCGAAACGCTCGGCTATCCGATGGGGTTCTACAAGGATCCGATGCAGCACTGGGGCACGCTCGACGATGAAATGCTGCGCGCGATGCGGCTGGTTGTCGATACCGGGCTGCACACCAAGGGCTGGACCCGGGATCAGGCGATTGCCTATATGCTCGGCAATTCGGGCATGGGGCGGACGGATGCCACGGCTGAGGTGGAACGCTATATCGTCTGGCCGGGACAGGCGCTCGCCTATAAACTCGGCGCGCTGACCATCCAGCGTTTGCGAGACAAGGCACAGGCCGCGCTGGGGGTGAAATTCGATCTGCGCGCATTCCACGAACAAGTGCTGAGCAGCGGCGCGCTCCCACTGCCGGTGCTCGAAGCCAAAATAGACCGCTGGATCGCTTCGCAAAAGTAAGGGATCCACGCTAACCAGCGGTAAACCATTCCGGCCTAGTTTTCATCCTAACTAATGCCGGAGTTTTTGCTGGTGGAACCCATCATCATCCACGGCCTGTCGGAAGAACAGTTTCGCAGGTCCATCGAAGACATGTTGCGCTATGGCGATGCCGAGGGCGCTGCTGAGCGGTTGCGCCGGTTAATTGCGCCGTTCGCCGGTGAGGCTGGCCCCCTTCCCGTGCGCTTCCTTGCTGTGAACCTTGGTGATGTCCGAATCGGCGG
>JAYVNC010000003.1:0-22752 GCA_043758655.1 Novosphingobium sp. | reverse complement strand
TGACGGCAAGCCGGACATTGGCCGGACGCGCTTCGATCCCGCCCTCAAGCCATGATCTGAGCTGTCGCGGACCGGTGCTGTCGCCGTCTTCGAAGCCGAGATCGTCGATATAGACGAGGAATTGCCGCTCCACTCCGCCCAGCGCGGCGAACAAGGTGGCAAGCCCCGCCAGCGCACCGGGCGCGACCTGAACCAAAGCGATTACGCCAGGCCGGGCCGCCTGCGCGGCGATCACGGCTGAGCGCAGCAGTGCGGATTTGCCCATCCCGCGCGCGCCCCACAGCAGCATATCGTGTGCGGCGTGGCCCTCGGCATGGCGCAGGACATTGCCGACAACTACAACCTTTTGCTGATCGATCCCGCGCAACAGATCCAGCGCAGGGGCTTGCAGCGCGGGCACCTCGCGCGCTGCATCGCCTTGCCAAAGATAAGCTGGATAAGCCTTCCAGTCGGTTTGAATTGCTGCGGCGGGCGCGAGCCGATCAAGCGCGTCGGCAAGGCGCAGCAGCAGCGATTCGTTATCGGCCCTCACCCTGCCAGTGCTTCGCCATCGAGTGCATAGAGCAGACCCGCTCCCGCTATCGCCGATGCCCTTAACCCTGCTGCCTCAGGCACTAGAGAATCGAGGAAGAACCGCGCGATCACCGGCTTGGTCTTGGCGATCATCCCGCCTTCGGCCTCAGCTACGCGTGATTGCCGCAGCAGTTGCCACCCCGTCACCGCGACGGCACACATGGTGAGGAAGGGGACTGATCCGGCGAGCTTGTCATCAAGGCTCGCCTCGCGCCCCATCCATTCGCCAATCGCTGCGCAATCCTTTGCCAAGGCGGCCAGCGCGGGTTCGTCAGCCGAATCGCGCACAATATCCGCCAACAGCGCCGCCAAAACCCCGCCGCTTTCGAGCCCCAGCTTGCGAGTAACGAGGTCAGCGGCCTGAATGCCGTTGGTGCCTTCATAGATCGGCGCGATCCGTGCATCGCGATAGAATTGTGCTGCGCCGGTTTCCTCGATGAAGCCCATCCCGCCGTGAATCTGCAAGCCAAGGCTTGCAACTTCGCAGCCAATGTCGGTCCCCCATGCCTTGACCAGTGGCACTAGCAAATCACTGCGCATTTCGGCTGCGGCATCGCCCAGCGCGCCGCGATCCACCTGCCCGCAGGCATAATAGACCAGCGCTCGCGCGCCCTCGGTAAGTGCGCGCATCCGCAGCAGCATCCGCCGCACATCGGGGTGTTCGATAATTGCCACCGGGCTTTTGTCCGCCGAACCGGCGCGCGCCGATTGCACCCGCTCGCGCGCGAACATCGCCGCCTTTTGCAGCGCCGCTTCGGCAACTTGCACGCCTTGCGCGCCGACATTGATTCGGGCGGAATTCATCATGGTGAACATACATTTGATGCCGTTGTTTTCGCCGCCAATCAGCTCGCCGATGCACTGATCATTGTCGCCATAGCTCATCACGCAGGTGGGCGAGGCGTGAATGCCGAGCTTGTGCTCAAGGCTCACCGCGCGGCAATCGTTGCTCGCGTCGGGGATGCCATCTGCGTCCACATGAAAGCGCGGCACGATGAACAGTGATATCCCACGCGTTCCGGCTGGAGCGCCGGGTGTGCGCGCCAGAACAAGGTGGATTATGTTGTCCGCCAGTTCGTGCTCGCCCCAGGTGATGAATATTTTAGTGCCTTTGATCAGATACTTGCCAGCGTTTTCACCCTCGGTGATCGGCGTCGCTGAACTGCGCAACGCGCCCACGTCCGACCCCGCCTGCGGCTCGGTTAGGTTCATCGTCCCCGGCCATTCGCCGCTGATGAGCTTGGCAAGGTAGGTCGCTTTTTGCGCATCGCTGCCGTGCTGCTCAATGGCTTCAATGGCCCCGACGGTAAGCATCGGCAGCAGCGAAAAGCCCATATTGGCCGCGCCAAGGTTTTCGAGCACGCAAACCGCGAGGCTAAACGGCAGCCCTTGTCCGCCGAAGGGCTCGGGGCCTGATATGGCGTTCCAGCCCTGCGCGACATATGCACGATAGGCCGCCGCATAGCCATCGGGCAGCCGCACCCTGCCATCGACCAACCGCGCGCCCTCGGTATCGCCAATGCGGGAAAGCGGCGCCCATTCTCCGGCGGCGAATTGCCCTACGCCATCAACGATTGCTTCCACCATATCGGGGCTCGCGGCGGCAAAACGATCATGCGCGGCAAGCTCGTCGATCCCGGCGCTGACTTTCAGAGCGAAAACCTGTTCGGCAGTAGGCGGTGTGTAGGTCATGCGGGGCTCGGGCTCTTTTTCTTGGAATATGCGCGCGTCTGCCTATAGCGCAGCGGCATGAGCGGCAAGAGCGTCAACAACGCCACAACTATCTTGAAAGCTGACGCTACGGCATGTGTCGTGGCGGCGGCGAGGCTGTGCGGGGGCGGGCTGGTCGCGCTGCCGACTGAGACGGTTTACGGCCTTGCCGCAAGGGCGGACAGCGAATCGGCGGTGGCGGCGATTTACCGCGCCAAGGGCCGCCCCGATTTCAATCCTTTGATCGTGCACGTGGCTAACTTGACGCAGGCGGAAGGATTGGCGCAGTTTGATCACCGCGCGCGGGCGCTGGCGGCGCGGTTCTGGCCCGGCGCGCTGACGCTCGTACTGCCTTTGCGTGACGATGCGGGGATTGCTGCTGCGGTTACGGCGGGCCTGCCAACGATTGCGCTGCGCTGCCCGGGGCATCGGGTAATGCAGGCGGTTCTGGCTAAGGCTGGGGTGCCGCTCGCTGCCCCTTCGGCGAATCGCAGCGGCGGGGTCAGCCCGACGACCGCAGCGCATGTGGCGGAGAGTCTGGCGGATAGGGTGGAGCTGATCCTCGATGGCGGGGAATGTGCGCAAGGTATCGAATCAACGATTGTCGTGCTGCGGGCGCAGGGTTGGTCTTTGTTGCGCCCCGGACCGGTCACACGCGCCCAACTGACTGAGGTTTTGGGCGAAAGCCATGAGGCCAAAGCGACAACCGATGCGATTGAAGCGCCCGGCCAGCTCGCCAGTCACTATTCGCCGGGTAAGCCAGTACGCCTGGATGTCAGCGAGGCGCAGGCCGACGAATTTCATATCGGTTTTGGCGCGGTAGCCGGTGAAGTGACGCTTTCCGCCGCAGGAGACTGCGCCGAGGCGGCATCACGGCTCTACGCGTGTCTGCACATCTCTGCTGCCGCGTCGAAACGGCGAATTGCTGTGGCTCCGGTGCCCGATGAGGGAATCGGCGCGGCGATCAACGACCGGTTGCGCCGCGCCGCTACGCCTTAATTTTCATCGCTCGCGTCAACTTCAGGCGCATCCTCCTTGGTAGGCTCGCCGCTTTCGCAAACCAGCTTGCCCGAACCCATCGAACTCACCTTGCAGGTGGCGCGGCCTTTGACTGTGACCATGCCCGAACCCATAATCGTCGCCGAAACGTCGCCGTCAGAGGTCATCGTGGCGTTGCCCGAACCGGCGATCATCACCTTGGCATGGTCGGCGCGCAAGGCCGCTAGATCGGCACTGCCCGATCCGGCAATTGTCATATCAAGGTTCTTGATCGCTCCGCCGCCGTGCATCGAGCCCGAACCGGCGAGCGTCAGCTTGAACGAATCGCCCGAGATAACCCCCGCCTTGACGTCGCCCGAACCGGCGACGGTAACCTTCGCGTCCTTGCCCAACTGGGCCGCGTCGATGGTTCCAGAACCTGCGAGCGTCACGTCTTGCGGGGCAGGCATGGTGACGTTGACGGTTACCGCGCCGCCGTTCTTCCATGATTTCGTCCGCAGGATACCGAGCGTTCCATCGGTAAGCGTAAAGCGCAGCTTGTCGGCAACATTTGGATCGCCCTCGACGCTGATCGCCAGCTTCGCGCCTTCGATGATCTTGACGTGGTCAGGCCCGGCGAGCACCAGTTTGGTCGGTACAGCGCCAGTCAAATCCAGTTCGGCGAGCTTCTTGCCCGCTTCGCCATCGATTGTGATGCTCGAATCGCAGGCGGTCAGCGTAGCCGTCATCGCCAGTGCGGCGATCGGCGCGAAGGCCTTGCATAATGATTTGATGTCGATGCGCATGGGGTGTGATCCTTTGCTCTGTGTATTGTTGTATTAATACACCTCTTTTTGCACAATTCAAGAGAGCGCCAAGCAAAAAGAAAGGGCCGCACCCTTCCGGACGCGGCCCTTGCTGAATTTAGCGGAAAAGTAGGAGTTCAGACTGCCGCAACAGCAGCAACAGCAACCTCATAATACTTCGGCGCATGCTCGTTGAGGATCGCGAGAATCTTCTTCAGCGCAGTTGGCTCGTCAGTCTTTTCCATTGCTGCCAGTTCGCGCGCGAGCCGCGATGAGGCGGCTTCGAAAATCTGCCGTTCCGAATAGGATTGCTCGGGCTGATCGTCAGCACGGAACAGATCGCGGGTCACTTCAGCGATTGAAACCAGATCGCCCGAATTGATCTTCGCTTCATATTCCTGCGCGCGGCGTGACCACATCGTGCGCTTAACCTTGGGCTTGCCGGTCAGCGTATCGAGCGCTTCACGCAAGGTTTTGTCCGAAGACAGCTTGCGCATGCCGATGGCTTCAACCTTGTTCATTGGTACGCGGAGCGTCATGCGTTCCTTTTCGAAGCGGAGCACATAAAGCTCCAGCTTCATCCCGGCGATTTCGGTATCTTGCAATTCGATAACCCGGCCAACGCCGTGCTTGGGATAAACGACGTAGTCACCGACAACGAAGGCGTTCGCGTTTGCGGACATGCAGAATCCTTTCACTGGCTGAGAGCAAGCAGGAATGTAAGACGGATGCTCCGTCAAAGCATCGCCAATGGCGTGCCGGACCCAAGTCCGATCAACCCCGCGCTGCAACCCGGCCTTTCATAAATTGAGAGCCAGACCAAGGCGAATGCCCGGCCACTTGCAGCATTATGTAACACGCTTGTAACAAAATTACCATAGGCACGCGCCGCACGTGAGAAAGCGCCGCTATCGGGTGGCAGTCACCGTGCATGAAATCATGTTGGTGCAAATGGTTGCGAACACCTCTGCCGCGTCGCTGCAAAGCCAGAAAGTGCGTCAGTCGCCCTCGCCCGGATCGGCGGAGAAGTACTTCTCAAACTTGCCGTCTTCACCCTTGAATTCGTCGGCATCTTCGGGCGAATCTTTCTTGGTGGTGATGTTCGGCCATTCAGCAGAAAATTTGGTGTTCAGCTCAAGCCACTGTTCCAGTCCCGACTCGGTATCGGGTAGAATCGCTTCGGCTGGGCACTCAGGCTCACAAACGCCGCAGTCGATGCATTCGCTGGGGTTGATCACCAGCATGTTATCGCCTTCGTAAAAGCAATCTACCGGGCAGACCTCGACGCAGTCCATGTACTTGCACTTGATGCAGGCGTCGGTGACGACATAGGTCATTGTGGTACTTCCCCTTGAATTTCTGGCCTGTCCGGGCCTGAATTCTGTCCAGCTATCGGCATTGGCCCGCGCTCGTCAAGCACCCTGTAGCATGTTTGCGCTTCGCAGGCCGAGCCGCGACGTTCGGGCAGGGTGACGATTTCGGCGATAACGACGCGGGCGTGCACCGGCAAAGTCATCACGTCACCCACGGCAATCTGCGCGCTGGGCTTTTCAATGCGGCGACCATTGATGCGGATGTGGCCTTGCAAAATCCAGTGCTGAGCATAGCTGCGGCTGGCGGCAAAACGCAGGAACCACAGCGCCTTGTCGAGCCGCATTATTTGCCCTTCAACATCAGCCCCGCCAGCGCGGCAAAGGCACCGGCAGCCCTTGGGGGCGGGGCTGATCGAGGAGGAAGGACTCGGGGCGGGGGAACCGGTTGGCTGTGAGGCTTGATGACAACGGGGGGTTGCAGCCGAACTGGCGCGGGTTTGTTTAACGGCTGTTTGCTCGGTGGTTGCCAGGACCACCGGCGCGGCGCGGGCGGACCGGCAGCCTCGTCGGGCAGGCTCTTAGCATCTTTCGGGCGAAATCCGGCCTGACGCATCAGCGCGGTAATCGTCTCGGGCAACAGCCCCATCGAAATCGCCATGGCGTCGCCGATAAAAAACGCATGGCGGCCATTGGCAACGCGTTTTTCATGCGCTGCGCGAATCAGGCGTTCGGCAAGGTCAACCCGGATCGCCTGAATGCCTGCGCCGCGATAACCGACCGACGGGCTCCGTCCATCGCCAGTCACCGAAGGCATACCCGGCGGCACTGCGGGCAATGTTTGCCCGCGCAAGGCAGCAAGTTCGCACCACAGTTCGCGCGCCGCCGGCTTCAGCATTGCCGGTACGAAAAGATCAAGCGCTCCGATTATCACGTTGAGCCTGCGCAGCAGCGCGCGTTGCGGCGGATCGAGCGCGTCGAGCCCCGATCCCGCACGCGGTATCACACCGCCGCCTGCGACCACCCGGATCAGCAGCGCGCGCAGTTCAGGCCCGCCTTCTTCCTCGCGGCTGGCCTGATCGATCTGTGTGAGGCGTGCAAGCACGCCCATCCGGGCATCGAGCCAAGCGTCAAGATGCTGGGTCAGCGCGGTGCGTTCTGCTTGGGGAATCGCCTCGAGCGCAGGCTCAAGCTTGATCTGCGGAACCAGAGCTGTGCGCCCAAGTTGCAACTTTGCCAGCGCATCATCGCCGAGAATAATTGCCCCGCCCGCAAGTACAGGCCGCGCCTCCCCCGCGTTCATCAGTTCGGCGAGTGCGGCGGCGCGCTGGGCCAGAAGCAGCGGCAAATGACGTTCAGCCGCAGCGAGTAACAGCTTGCGATCATCATGACTTGCTTGCGGATCTATTTTGAATTGGAACCCTTCCAGTTTTCCGATGGATTCCCCGTCAACCAAAACGTTTTCCCCCTCAATCGTAACCGCGCGCAACGCTGCGTCGGCCCCAGTTCGTTTGATTAA
Source organism: Novosphingobium sp. (assembly GCA_043758655.1). Taxonomy (GTDB): domain Bacteria; phylum Pseudomonadota; class Alphaproteobacteria; order Sphingomonadales; family Sphingomonadaceae; genus Novosphingobium. The sequence goes on along the minus strand of JAYVNC010000003.1, from coordinate 15,856 downwards.
CACTGACAGCCGCCGGTTAACGAAGCGTTCGGTGAGCCGTGCATGCAGTGCGTCCGACAGCCTCGCTTCAACCGCGCGGGTGCGAGCGGCCATTTCCTCGCGGGCGAAAACCCAATCTGGCCGTTGAGCAATATACGACCACGAGCGGATCGCGGCGAGGCGGCCCTGCAGGGTATCGATATCGCCCGCCGGATTATCGAGATTGGCGACGTGGGATGCGACATAATCTAAGGGCAGCGATCCGCGCCGCAAATCTTCCCACAGCCGCGCGACGAACCGCGAATGAACCTCTGCGCCCTGCTGACGGAAATCGGGCAGCATGCACACTTCGCGAAAGCGGGACACCGCGGCGCGCCCGCGCACGGTGGCGGCGATATCGGGATCATCAGCAAGACGGCGCATCACCGCGAGGTCAATCGCTTCGGGGGCGGGGGCAAGTTCGGGGCGATCTGGCGGGGCGGAAAGATCGGCGATCAAAGTCTCAAGGCTATCGAGCCGGGGCTCTGCATCGCGCCAGAAAAGCTTGGTGACGGGCGCGAAGCGGTGCTCCTCAATGGCATAGACCTCATCATCGGTGAATTCGGCGTCATGGCCGTTTGATCCTGCCAGCGTGCCAAACGTGCCATCGCGGTGGTGCCGCCCGGCGCGCCCGGCGATCTGCGCCATTTCCGACGGGGTCAGTCGCCGCTGCCGCTGGCCGTCGTATTTTGAGAGGCCCGCGAAAGCGACGTGATTAAGGTCAAGATTGAGGCCCGTCCCGATAGCGTCAGTGGCGACGAGATAATCAACCTCGCCCGATTGATAGAGCGCGACCTGGCGGTTGCGCGTTTCGGGCGACATTGCCCCCATCACCACCGCCGCGCCGCCACGAAACCGCCGCAGCAACTCGGCGACGACATAGACTTGCTCGGCGCTGAACGCGACTATCGCGCTGCGCGGGGGCACACGGGAAAGCTTCCTTGCGCCCGCATGCGACAGGGTTGAAAAGCGCGGGCGAGTGTTGATTTGGGCGCGGGGCAGCAGCGCGCGGACCATCGGTTCCATCGTCGCCGAGCCGAGGATCATCGTCTCCTCGCGTCCGCGCGCATGCAGCAGCCGGTCAGTGAAAATATGGCCGCGCTCACGATCCGCGCAAAGCTGCGCTTCATCGAGCGCGACGAAGGCAGAATCTTTATTGAACGGCATCGCTTCTGCTGTGCACAGCAGCCAGCGCGCTCCCGGCGGTTCGATCCGCTCCTCGCCGGTGATCAGTGCTACCCGGTTCGCGCCCTTGATCGCGCAGACCCGGTCATAAACCTCACGCGCGAGTAGCCGCAATGGAAACCCGATTGCGCCTGAGGAATGCGCGCACAGCCGTTCAATCGCCAGATGCGTCTTGCCGGTATTGGTCGGGCCCAGCACGGCAACCAGCTTGCCGTCCGTTTCGGAGCGGGAGGGGAAAGGGGCGGGCTTGGCCATCGCGTGTCCCGGTGTGGCAGCGCCCCGGCGGCCCCGCAAGCGCGCCGGGTAGATTTCCCCAGCCTCCCGCCGCTCGTGCCAAAACGAGGCGGTCTTAGGCGAAGATTAACCCTTATCGGGCAGAGCTTATCCTATGTTCGAGCCGCAAATCTGCGCCCCTGCGGAGGGTGAACCGCTGGAGGCTGATGAGGCCCTGCCCGCGCTTACTCTCGCTGTGCCCGAACCCGCGCCATCATGGCGTCAACGCCTTGCAGCCTTCGAATGGCATCTTGTCGATTGGGCTCCTGATCTTGCCGAGGAAATCGGTAGCCGCCGCTGGCTGCGCGGGTTCGCCACATTGGGCGGGCTGATGCTCACCGCGCTGGCGTTCTGGCCGAACTTTGAATTGCAGGCCGCTAATAGCCTTCGCGGCGACAATGCTGTGCGCGATGAATACCGCAGCCAGATGATTATGCCGCTGAGTTTGGGCGGTGAAAGCGGGCGGCACATGGGTGCCGGGCTGGCGGTTGCTACGCTAACCTCTGCGCCTGAACGCTCGCGCGTTGCGCTCACCGCCTTTGTTGCCGCTGGTGACAGCTTCATGCGCCTGCTGGAACGCGCAGGCGTATCGAGCGACGATGCGGAACGCGCTGCAGGTATGGTGGCGAGCAAAGTTCCGCTCGGCGAGATCGCGCCGGGAACGCGGGTTAATATTTTACTGGGTGACCGGCCTGGGGCTTCCGCCCCGCGCGCCTTGCAAAGCCTGGAGCTGCGCGCGCGTTTTGACATGAACCTGTCGCTGGTGCGCAGTGGCGGGGAATTTGCCCTTTCAACCAGCGCCATCGCTATCGACAACACCCCGCTACGCATTCGCGGCCTTGTCGGCCCAAGCCTTTACCGTTCGGCGCGCGCGGCGGGAGCGCCAGCGGGTGCAATCCAGCAATACCTCCAGGCGCTCGATTCGCACCTTAGCCTTGAGGGCGATATTCAGCCGGGCGATTCGTTCGATATGATTATGAACTACAAACGCGCCGGTTCTGGTGCCAGTGCTGGAGAAGGCCAGCCCGGCGACGTGCTTTATGCAGGTCTCGTCCGCGCGGGCAGCCCGGTGACCGAGCTGATGCGCTGGGGCAATGGCAAGGATTTCTTCGACGCCGAAGCACTGACCAAGCCGGTAGTGACCACGCAGACCACCGGCATGATGATGCCCGTCGCGGGCCACATCACCTCAAACTTCGGCATGCGTTTCCATCCGGTGCTCGGCTACACCCGAATGCACGCCGGGGTCGATATCGGCGCCTCATGGGGATCGCCGATCCGCGCCAGCGCCGATGGCGTGGTGTCTTTCGCCGGAAGACACGGCGGCCACGGCAACTTTGTCCGGCTTGAACATGGCGCGGGGCTGGGCACTGGCTATGGTCACATGAGTTCAATCGCGGTGCGCGATGGCGAGCGAGTGCGCGAAGGCCAGGTTATTGGCTATGTCGGCTCGACCGGGCTCTCAACGGGGTCACATCTGCACTATGAGATGTATGACCACGGCCGGACGATAAATCCGCTCGGTTCGCGCATGGCAACAACGTCGAGCGTGGTGCAGCAAGTCGATCCGGCGCAGGTCGCGGCGTTCAAGGCGAAGCTGGAACAGTTGAAGAAGATCCGCCCCGGCGCAGGGCTTGGAACCATTGCCATGGCGCGCGGGTCAAACGCGGTTTTACGCTGAACGATTGATGCGCGCGCCGCTTTCCGGCAGGAGGGCGAACCATGACCACGCCCACCTACCCCGCCACACGCCTGCGCCGCACCCGCACCGCGCCGTGGAGCCGCGCCCTCTATCGCGAAACCGTGCTCACTCCGGCAGACCTTATCTGGCCGCTGTTCGTCACCGATGGCAGCGCGGTTGAAGAACCGATCGGTGCTCTCCCCGGTGTCTCGCGCTGGTCGGTTGATCTGATCGCCATGCACGCCAAAGAGGCGATGGCGCTGGGAATTCCTTGCGTGGCGCTGTTTCCCAACACTCAGACCGGGCTGCGCGATGCCGCCGGCAAAGAAGCGCTCAACCGAGATAACCTGATGTGCCGCGCGATCCGCGCGATCCGTGATGCCTGCGGTGACGGCATCGGCGTGCTGACCGACGTGGCGCTCGATCCCTATACCAGCCACGGGCAAGACGGGCTGATCGATGATGCGGGCTATGTGCTCAACGATGCCACGGTAGAGGTACTGACGCGCCAAAGCCTCAATCAGGCGGCAGCAGGCGCAGACATCATCGCGCCGTCCGACATGATGGATGGCCGCATTGGTGTGATCCGCGCGGCGCTCGAAGGCGCGGGTCACCACAACGTCCAGATCATGAGCTACGCTGCCAAATATGCCTCGGCGTTTTACGGCCCGTTCCGCGATGCCGTGGGATCGAGTGGGCTTTTGAAGGGCGACAAGAAAGCCTACCAGATGGACCCGGCCAACGGCGACGAAGCCCTGCGCGAAGTGGCAATGGACATCGCCGAGGGCGCGGACTCGGTGATGGTCAAGCCCGGCCTGCCCTATCTCGATATCGTCCGGCGCGTGAAGGAACGCTTTGAAGTCCCGGTCTTCGCCTACCAAGTCAGCGGCGAGTACGCGATGATCGAGGCGGCGGTGGCGGCGGGCGCGGGCGAGCGTGACGCGCTGGTGCTTGAAACGCTAATGGCCTTTAAGCGCGCGGGTTGTTCGGGGGTGCTGACCTACCATGCGGCCCACGCGGCGCGGTTGCTCAGCGCGTGATTGAAAGCGAGCGCTTGATTTTGCGCTTGCCCGAACCGGAAGACCTCGGCTGGAACCTTGCACACTGCAATACGCCAGCGGTAATGCGCCATCTTGGCGGACCGCGTAGCGAAGCGGCGATAACGGAAAGCTTTAAAAACAACCGGGCCGCGCTGATCCGGGGCGATCTTGGATTCTGGACGGTGACGCTGCGCGATTCGGGTGCACCGATTGGCAAGTGCGGCCTGTGCAAAATTGACACTCCCGCTGCACCCGATGATATTCGCGGCGCGGTGCAGATCGGTTGGACATTGGCGGAAGCTTACTGGGGGCAAGGCTTTGCGAGTGAGGCGGCGCAGGCGGTGATCAGGTTTGGGTTTGACGCGCTCGCTCTGCCGGTAATTTGGTCGCAAACCAGCGCTTCTAACCAAGCCTCTACTCGTATGATGACCCGGCTCGGCTTCGCGCGGTGCACGGAACTGGACTATGCCGATCCGGACTATCCACCGCAGGATAACCCGACCACAGTTTACCGGATAGCCCGCGCCGCAGAATCTTCTGGGCGCGGTTAGCACTATGATCGAAACGGAGCGGCTGTTGCTGCGGGACTGGCGTGAGGAGGACTGGGCACCGTTCTTTGAGAGCACCAATACCGAGGCAGGCATGCGCTGGCTTGGCGGGGTTTTAGATGCTGAGGGGTTGGCCCGTCAGCGAGAGCGGTTGGAAAGTTACACAGCCCAATATGGGCACACTTTCTGGGTAGTTGAACGCAAACACAATGGCGCCCTCCTCGGCTTTTGCGGACTTAAGCACTCGAACCAACCCGGCGGCCCGCAAGGCGATTTTGAGATAGGCTGGCGGTTGCGGCAAGAGGCCTGGGGCCAGGGATTTGCCAGAGAGGCGGCCCTTGCTTCGCTCGATTACGCGTTTGCTGCGCTTGATGCCCCTCATGTTCTGGCGCTCACCGTCATGGGAAATACACCGAGTTGGGGGCTTATGGAGCGGCTCGGCATGACGCGGCGTCCCAATCTCGATTTCGATAGTGCCGAATTCGATCCGCAAACCGGGCGCATAATTGTCTATGCAATGACCCGACAAGCTTGGACCGCGCGCCGGTGATTGCGAGCCCAAAGGCAAGCCGCGCGCTGTTTGTCGCAACAATCCTTACCGGATCATTCCTGCTGTTCCTCGTTCAGCCGATGGTCGCACGGATGGCGTTACCACGGCTGGGTGGGGCTTCGGCAGTGTGGAACAGCGCGATGCTGGTCTATCAGGCGCTGTTGCTCGGCGGATATGCCTATGCCCACGCGCTGTCGCGGCTGGCGATCAGACGGCAGGCTGCGGTGCATATTGGCCTGCTGCTGCTCGCCGGGCTGACGCTTCCGGTTGCGCTAGTCGCCCTGCCGCCGCCAAGCCCCGGCACCGAGGTTCTCTGGGTACCGCTCCTACTCACGCTGTCAATCGGACCGACCTTTTTCGCGGTTTCGGCTCAAGCCCCGCTGATGCAGCGCTGGTTCGCTGCGGATGCCGGCGCGGGCGCGCCGTGGGCGCTTTATGCCGCATCGAACATCGGCAGCTTTGCCGGGTTGATCGCCTATCCGCTGGTCGCAGAGCCATTGATGTCGCTGCACCAGCAGGGTTGGGCCTGGACGATTGGCTACGCCGCGCTGATCGGTTTGGTCGCGCTTTGTGCATGGGTGCGTTGGCAAACTGCCGATGAGCCGCAGACCGATCAACCGCAAGTAACCGTCCCGATTGCCGCCAAGACGATCCTGTTGTGGCTCGCACTTGCCGCCGCTCCATCGGGGCTGATGCTGTCAACCACCACCCATCTTACCACTGATCTGTTCGCCATGCCGATGCTGTGGGTGCTGCCTTTGGGGCTCTACCTGCTGAGCTTCGTTGCCGCCTTTGCTGAGCGGCGGGGGGCGGCAAATGTTTTGTCGGTGCTGGCCTGGGCGGCGATACTCACGGCTGGCGGCATGGCGATGATATCGCGCGGATCGAGCGGCCTTGCGCCGGTGTTGGCATCACTGCTGCTGTTGTTCCTGATCTGCACAGCGCTCCACTCCAGGCTCTATGATCTGCGTCCCGCGCCGGAACGGCTGACGCTGTTCTATCTGGTAATGTCAGCGGGCGGCGCGCTCGGCGGCCTGTTCACCGCACTGGTCGCGCCCGCGCTGTTCGATTGGGTTTGGGAGCATCCGCTGCTGGTCCTCGCCGCTGCGCTGTTGCTACCGCGCGTGCCGCTGCTCGATTGGCGGGCGATGCCGGGGCTTGAGCCTGCAATGGCGCGCGTCGGAATGGTCACGCTCACGGCAACCGCAGCCTTCTGCCTATGGCAGCTTTACGATATCAACGCGCACGTCGATGCGGGGATATATCGCTGGATCTGGGCAGGCGCGGCGGCGATCATCGGATTAGCGCTGGTGCCGTGGCGCGGCCTCTGTGCCGCAGTCGTGCTTGTGCTGATGCTCGTACAGGGCGGGTTAGAGACCATTGGCAATTCGCTCGATCACATCCGCACCCGTTCATATTATGGCGTTTATACCGTTCGCGATTACCCGACGCTGCACATTCGCTCACTCGCGCACGGCACCACGATCCACGGTGAACAGTCGACCGACCCTGCGTCGACGCAAACCCCGCTGACCTATTACGGCCCCGGCGCGGGTGCGGGAATTGTCTTCGGCAACGGATCGGCCTTGTTCCCCAGCGGCCCGCGCGTCGGTGTGCTGGGATTAGGCGTTGGCACTCTCGCCTGCTTCAACCGGCCCGGCTGGGCGATGACCTTCTACGAGATCGATCCGCTGGTCCTGCGCCTGTCACGCGACGGCACCTTCACCTATCTTCAGCGCTGTGCCCCGCAAGCGCCCGTCATCATCGGTGATGCCCGACTGGCGATTGCCGCCGCAAGCCCAAGCAGTTTCGATCTGCTGGCGATAGACGCCTTCTCCTCCGATTCGGTGCCGCTGCATCTGTTCACCCACGAGGCTTTTGGCACCTATCTGCGTGCGCTTTCGCTGCACGGCGTCATGATGGTCAACATATCGAACCGATTTATCGAGCTTGAACCGCCACTCGCCGCTGAAATTCGCGCGCGGCATCTGTTTGCGCAGGTGCGCGATGATACGCCTGAGGCGGATACCGAACTCACCGCCTCAACCTGGGTCGCCGTCTCGCGAGATCCCGCGCAATTGCAGCGCATCGCCGCGCTTGTCCCGGATAAAGCATGGCGCGATCTTGCCCCGCCAGCGCAGCGCGTGTGGACTGATGACCACGCCTCTATCCTGCCCTATGTGCGCTGGCATAATTTCATGGGAACCCGGCAATGAGCGCAACAAGACCCGGCGTGACAATCGCCACCTTCAACGGAAAGACCCCGCGCATTCATGACAGCGCATGGATTGCGCCCGGCTGCCACATCATTGGCGATGTCGAGATCGGCGCGGATTCATCGGTCTGGTATAACTGCGTGCTGCGCGGCGATGCCAACCGCATCATCATCGGCGCGCGGACCAATATTCAGGATGGCTCGGTGGTTCACGTTGACAGCCCCAAGCCAAAACGTCCCGAAGGCCTGCCGACGATCATCGGTGATGATGTTCTGATCGGCCATATGGTCATGCTCCACGGATCAGTACTCGAAGACCGCGCATTCGTGGGCATCGGTGCGATTGTTCTTGATGGCTGCTATTTCGAAAGCGATTCGATGCTCGCGGCAGGCGCGATGATGACGCCGGGCAAGCGCATCCCTTCGCGCCAATTATGGGGCGGCAGGCCCGCCGCCTTCATGCGCGATCTCAACGATATGCAACTGGCCGAGATGCAGGCGGGGGTGCGCAGCTATGTGATCAACGCGCAGATGCACCGGGCTGCATTGAGCGACCAAATCTAAGGCAAAGTTACGCCGCGCAACTTTGCCGCCGCCCTAATCAGCCTCGCCCGCGCTCTCCGCTTTCTTTGACTTCGGCTTTTTGGCAGGCGCTGGTGGCGGTAACTTTTTCTTGCTCTTCACCAGCTTCGGCGGCGCAGGGGTGAGCTCGAAATTGAGCGCGTCTTCCTTGATCGAAACCTGCACTTCGCCGCCGTGAACCAGTTTGCCGAACAGCAGTTCCTCGGCGAGCGGCTGCTTGACCTTTTCCTGAATCAGCCGCGCCATTGGCCGCGCGCCATAGAGTTTGTCATAGCCGCGCTTGCCCAACCACAGGCGGGCATCACTATCAAACTGGATGTGGACGTTCTGTTCGGCCAGTTGCAGTTCAAGTTGCAGGATGAACTTGTCGACAACGCGGGCGATAACCTCGGTGCCGAGATAGGCGAACGGCACAATCGCATCGAGCCGATTGCGGAATTCGGGGCTGAACATCTTTTTGACCGCTTCTTCGCCCGCATCCGCCTTGGAAACATCGCCAAAGCCAATGCCCTGCCGCGCCATATCGCTGGCCCCGGCATTGGTCGTCATAATCAGCACGACATTGCGGAAATCGACGGTCTTGCCGTGGTGATCGGTCAGGCGGCCGTTATCCATCACCTGCAACAGGATATTGAACAGATCGGGATGCGCTTTCTCGATCTCGTCGAGCAGCAGGACGCAGTGCGGCTGCTGGTCGATAGCATCCGTCAGAAGCCCGCCCTGATCGAACCCGACATAACCCGGAGGCGCGCCGATCAGACGGCTGATCGAGTGGCGCTCCATATATTCGGACATATCGAAACGCTGAATCGGAATGCCCATAATCGCCGCAAGCTGTTTCGCCACCTCGGTCTTGCCGACGCCCGTAGGCCCGGAAAACAGGAACGAGCCAATTGGCTTGTCAGGATCGCGAAGTCCGGCGCGGCTGAGCTTCATTGCGGTCGCCAGCAGGCCGATAGCTTCGTCCTGCCCGAAGACAACGCGCTTCAGATCGCGGTCAAGATGTTCAAGCACCTTCTTGTCATCGCTCGACACTGATTTGGGCGGGATTCTCGCCATCGTCGCGATCACCAGTTCGATCTCGCGCGCGGTGATGATCTTCTTGCGGCGGCTTGGCGGCAGCAACATCTGCATCGCGCCAACTTCGTCAATCACGTCAATCGCCTTGTCGGGCAATTTACGATCATTGATATAGCGCGCTGAAAGTTCAACCGCCGTCTTTATCGCATCGGGGGTGTAGCGCACTTTGTGATGGTCTTCGAACACCGAGCGCAGCCCTTTGAGGATCTTGATCGTATCGGGGATCGTCGGCTCGTTAACGTCAATTTTCTGGAACCGGCGCAGCAGCGCGCGGTCCTTTTCAAAGTGGTTGCGAAATTCCTTGTAGGTTGTCGATCCAATGCAGCGAATGGTGCCGCCCGATAGCGCGGGCTTGAGCAAGTTGGAGGCGTCCATTGCCCCACCACTGGTGGCACCTGCACCAATAACGGTATGAATTTCATCGATAAATAGCACGGCGTCGGGCATTTTCTCAAGCTCGGACACCACCTGCTTGAGCCGCTCCTCAAAATCGCCGCGATAGCGTGTGCCAGCGAGCAGCGCGCCCATGTCGAGCGAATAGATCACTGTCGGGAGCAGCACTTCAGGCACATCGCCCTCAACAATCTTGCGCGCTAGGCCCTCAGCAATCGCAGTTTTGCCAACGCCGGGATCGCCGACATAAAGCGGGTTGTTTTTTGACCGGCGGCACAGGATCTGGATCGTCCGGTCAACTTCTGGCCCGCGGCCGATCAGCGGATCGATCTTGCCGGCCAGCGCCTTGGTGTTGAGGTTGACGGTGAACTGATCGAGCGCGGTTTCCTTCTTGCCATCTTTGCTCGCGGTCTTTTCTTCAGCGGCGGGGGCTTGCGGCACGTCCTCAGAACCCTTGGGTGCCCGTTCTTCCACCCGCTTGCCGCCCTTGCCGATGCCGTGGCTTATAAAGCTCACCGCATCGAGACGGCTCATGTCCTGTTGCTGAAGGAAGTAAACGGCATAGGAATCGCGCTCGGAGAACAGCGCGACCAGCACGTTGGCTCCGGTCACGGTGTCCTTGCCCGATGATTGCACATGCAGGATCGCGCGTTGGATCACCCGCTGGAATCCGGCGGTCGGGGCGGGATCGCCCTTCTCGCTGGTTTTGAGCGACTGGTATTCCTGATCGAGGTACTGCTTCACCACCTCGGCCAGCTCATCGAGCTCAACCCCGCAGGCGGTCATCACTTGCGCGGCTTCGGGATCGGCGATCAGCGCGAGCAGCAGATGCTCCAGCGTTGCATATTCATGCGCGCGCTCCGCCGCATTGGCGAGCGCGTTGTGCAGCGTCTTTTCGAGGCTCTGGGCAAAGCTGGGCATCAGGCTTGGCTTTCAATAGCCCGCACGGAGGGGCGGGAGGGTAGAACGGTGAGAATGCCCGCGATTTCATATCCGGGCAATGAACAGGCAGGGTTAAGCGCTGCGAACCCACCATGTGTGGTGCGGCTCACCATAATCAACTCTTCGGCTTGAAAAAGGCATCGGCGGCAAGGCGGTGCGCCTCGGCCTTGCCCTGATGGGCGCGCACCCGGGCGATCTCATCCTCAAGCTGTTCCACCCGCGCATCAAGCTCGGCGCGCGAATACGAATCGAGGCTTTCCTTGGCGAGAAGGCTCGCCGCGTCACCCTTGCGGGTGGGAAGATCATCATCATCCATCGGAATGCAGAATCGAACGCGTTGCGCTGCAAGTCAACCACCCGCTACAAGACGCCCAGACGCGTTGCCGGAATGCCACAATGGAGTGCCGAATCGATGAGCCTGCTTGATACTATGACCGCAATTGGCTTTGACGCTCCGGGCGGGCCAGAGGTGCTCAAATCCCAGGTTATCCCCGTTCCGCAGCCGGGTGCGGGCGAAGTTCTGATCAAGGTCGCCTATGCCGGGGTCAATCGGCCCGACGTGGCGCAGCGGCAGGGATCCTATCCACCGCCCAAAGGCGCATCGCCGATTCCGGGGCTTGAGATTGCCGGAGAAGTGGTGGCGATTGGCGAAGGCGTCGATAATGACAAGCTGGGGCGCCGGGTTTGCGCGCTGGTTTCGGGCGGGGGCTACGCCGAATATTGCATTGCCCAGGCGGCCCACTGCCTACCGGTGCCGCCGGGTCTGCCGCTCGATCAAGCCGCCGCGCTGCCCGAGACATTGCTCACCGTGTGGCACAACGTGTTTGAGCGCGGCTTTGCCCGCGATGGCGAAACGATTCTGGTTCATGGCGGCACCAGCGGCATCGGCTCGATGGCGATCATGCTCGGTAAGTTGTTCGGGCTTACGGTGATCGTCACCTGCGGCGGGCCAGAAAAATGCGCCGCCGCGCTGGAAATCGGCGCTGCCCATGCGATTGATTACAAGGCGCAAGACTTTGTCGAGGAGGTGCAGCGCATCACCGGCGGCAAGGGGGTGCAGATCGTCCTCGATATGGTCGCGGGCGAATATGTGCCGCGCAATATGCGGTGCCTTGCTGAAGACGGACGCCACGTGACTATCGCGGTGCAGGGCGGGATGAAGGCGGAAATCAACATGGCGGTGGTGATGGTGCGGCGGCTAACGCTCACCGGATCGACGCTGCGCCCGCGCTCAAACGAATTCAAGGCGCTGCTGGTGAGTGAGGTGCTCGACAACGCTTGGCCGATGGTTGCAGAAGGCGCGCTGCGCCCGGTGATGGACATGACCTTCCCGCTCGCTGACGCTGCAAAGGCGCATGCGCGGATGGAAGCAGGCGCGCACATTGGCAAAATTGTCCTGAAGGTTTGAATATGGAAAAGCTGACCCTCCACGAATACGCCGCCAGCGGTAATTGCTATAAAATTCGGCTGACAGGGGCGCTGCTTGGCCTGACGATTGAACGGCGCGAATATGATATCATGAAGGGCGAAACGCGCACCGCGGAATTCCTTTCGCAAGTCAACGCCAATGGCCGCATCCCGGTGTTGCAGCTCGGCGAGGGCGAAAATCTGCGCTTCCTGCCTGAAAGCAACGCCGCATGCTGGTATCTCGCCGATGGTTCGGCTCTGGTCCCCGATGATCGCTTTGCCCGTGCCGATATGCTGCGCTGGATGTTCTTTGAACAATACAACCACGAGCCTAATGTCGCGACGCTGCGCTTCTGGTTGGCTTTTGTTGGCGCGGATAATCTGAACGACGTGCAGCGCGGCCAGCGCGCCGGAAAACGCGCATCGGGCGAAGCGGCGCTAGCCTTGATGGACGAACATCTGGCCGGGCGGGACTGGATGGTCGGCGGGTCTGTAACGCTCGCCGACATCGCGCTCTATGCCTATACCCATGTCGCCGAAGAGGGCGGATTTACGCTTGCAGACTATCCAGCAGTGAACGCTTGGCTGGCCCGGATTGCGGCGCTCCCGGGCTATATCGCTTTAACCGATTGAAGTGCTATTTTTTCGTTTGCCGACACCGAGCTACAAAATAAATTCCAAAACAAATGCAACCGCACCCCGTGGTCATTCGTATCTGCGACAGACCTGTAGAAGAATTCGGCAGGCGCTAGCGAAAGATGAAAATCATGAGGGCAAGAACCGCAATCTATTTGGCGGCCGTAGCAGCATCGACGCTGTTCGCCGCACCGGCATTCGCTGATGAGGAAAAGGGCGGATTTAACGGCGCCTACGCCTCAGTGTTTGGCGGCTATTCGATGACCAAGGACGGCACAGCAGACCGGCTGACCTTTGACCGCAACAATGACGGTACCTATGGCGACACCGTCACCACCTCAAGCGGTGCGGACGCGTTCAGCCCGGGATTTTGCAACGGCAGCTTTGCTACCAGCGCGCCCACCGGATGCGGCAATGATCGCAATCGCGGCGAATATGGCGCGCGGATCGGCTATGATGCGCAAATGGGCGGCAATCTGGTGCTCGGCGGACTGATTGAAATCAACAAGTCGGATGCGCAGGAAGTTACCAGTGCTTTCAGCACCACTCCCGCTGCCTATGAAATCAGCCGTAAGCTCGATTACGCAGTATCGGCACGTGCCCGGCTTGGCTTCACCGCCGGTTCGCGCTTTTTGATCTATGCCACCGGCGGCGGCAGCTATGCCCGGATCAAGCACACCTTTCGCACCACCAACACCGCCAACGCTTTCACGCCGAACCGTGATGGCGATATGGTTTGGGGCTGGCAGGCAGGCGCGGGCGCTGAATATTTGATCGCCAAGAACATTTCGCTCGGCGCGGAATATCTTCACAGCCGCTATAGCGACAACAAGTATTCTGTCGCGGTAACAGCAGGCACTGCGGGTCCAACCAACCCGTTCCTGCTTGGCGGCGGCCAGACCAACATCAAGCCCGGGCGCAACAACCTGACGCTTGATAGCGTTCGTGCGGTGCTCAGCTTCCGTTTTTGATAGCTTCGGGGACGAGCGGCGGCAATCGCGGCCGCTCGTCCCCGCTGCAACTCGCAGTTTTGCGTTTCCCTGCTTGCCCCTTGGGCATCATTGGCCTAAACGGCCCCGGCAAGGCCGCTCCGGAAAGGGGCGGCCCTTCTTATTTTAAGCCGGAGAGAACCCGTGACCCAGCCCACCCCGCTGATGCCCCATGCAACGGCATCGTGGCTCGTTGATACCACCGCGCTGACGTTTGAGCAGATCGCTGAATTCTGCGGGCTGCACATCCTAGAAGTGCAAGCGATGGCCGATGATCTGGCGAGTTCGAAGTACACCGGGCGTGATCCTGTGCGTTCGGGCGAGCTGACCATGGCCGAGATTGAGCTGGGCCAGAACGATCCCGCCTATGCGCTGAAAATGCAGAAGGCTCCCGTCAGCGTCAATCGCACCAAGGGCCCGCGTTATACGCCGGTGTCGAAGCGGCAGGACAAGCCCGATGGCATCGCCTGGATCATCCGCAACCATCCGGAAATTTCCGATGCGCAGATCGGCAAGCTGATTGGCACAACGCGCAACACAATCACCGCGATCCGAGACCGCAGCCACTGGAACATCGCCAACATTCAGGCGAAAGACCCGGTAACGCTTGGGCTGTGCTCGCAGCGAGAGCTTGATGCCATCGTCGCCAAGGTCGCCAAAAAGGCCGGAATTGTCGATACCGAGGCCGAAATGCGGCTGGGCAACGATCGCGAAGCACTGATCGAGGAACTCCGCGCTGAACGTGAAGCTGCAACCAAAGTCGCCAGCGCAGTTGCGCAGGAAGCCGAAGCCGCGGCGTGGCTGGAAGCCAAACGCGCTGCTGAGGCTGCTGGGGAGTAGGCTGGATTTTCGGCATCGCACAAAGGCGCAAAGACACAAAGTAATCGTGTCTTTGCGCGGTCCAAAATTTCTTCGCTTCGTGAGCCGGGCGGAAACATCTCCACTTGCCCTTTGCCCCCGCCTCGGCCATGCTAATTGACATGAATGTCAGTAAATCTACCGAGCCTTGGCTCAGCCATTACAGCCACCCCATTCCGTGGGATACGGCGTTCCCGCCGCTGTCGCTGCCCGATATGTTTGCCGCCGCCACACGCGATCATGGCAAGGTGCCGCTGGTTGATTTTCTCGGGCGGACGTTCAGCTATTCAGAGCTTTACGCGCAGGCCCGCGCTTTTGCTTCGGGCTTGCAGGCGATGGGCGTGGCCAAGGGTGACCGCGTCGGGCTCTATCTGCCCAATGTTCCGGTTTACATCCCCGCCTATTACGGCGCGATGATGATGGGCGCGACGGTGGTGAATTTCTCGCCGCTCTACACCGCGCAGGAACTTGAAGCGCAGGTTGCCGATTCGGGTGCGCGGCTGTTGGTCACGGTCGATCTAACGCGACTGTTGCCCACCGCGCTCAAAGTTCTGGGCAACTCCTCGCTCGAAAAGCTGGTGGTTGCGCCGTTCACCGCGATGTTGCCAGGGATTAAGGCGCTGGCATTCCGCTTGCTGAGCCGCAAGGATTTGATGCCAATTCCGGCCCACGAAGGCGTGATGACGTGGAACTCTGTGCTCCGCTCCGCCGATCCCGCTCCGGTGGCAATCGATGCGGAACACGATCTTGCTCTGCTGCAATATACCGGCGGCACCACCGGCACGCCCAAGGGGGCGATGCTCACCCACCAGAACCTCACCGCCAACGCCCGCCAGATCAACGGGCTCGATCCGCATGCGGGCGAGCGCGATATGATCGTCGGTGCGCTGCCGCTGTTCCATGTGTTCGCCAATACTGCGGTGCTCAACCGCACCGTGCTCAACGGCGGCTGCATCGCCATGCTACCGCGCTTCGATGCCGCGCTGGTATTTGCCGCGACGAAGCGGCTTAAGCCGACATCATTCCCCGGCGTGCCGACGATGTTTCAGGCGCTGCTCGACAGCCCCCTTTTTGAAGGCGCGGACCTTTCATCGTTGCGCGTTTGCATCGCAGGCGGTGCGCCGTTGCCACTGCGGATCAAGGAGCGCTGGGAGGCGGCGACCGGGGTTCGGCTGGTTGAAGGCTACGGGCTCACCGAATCGTCAGGGGTGGTCACCGCCAATCCTTATGAAACCGATGACCGGATCGGTACGATTGGCCAGCCGCTTGCAGCCACCCGGCTGATCTTGCTCGACCGTGAAGACCCCACCAAGCTTGCTCCGCGCGGAGTTCCCGGCGAGGTAGCAATTTCGGGACCGCAGATCATGCAAGGCTATTGGCAGCGCCCCGAAGAAGACGCGGTCGCCTTTGCCGAGCTCGGTGGCACACGGTGGTTGCGTACCGGCGATGTCGGACTGCT
>JAYVNC010000002.1:0-2516 GCA_043758655.1 Novosphingobium sp. | reverse complement strand
CACCCGCTACGATCGGTGCGCCGATACCTACCTCGCCGCCATCACATTCGCGGCAACCTTCCTCTTCTGGCTCAACTAATGAGTCCTGACCCTAGTCGCCCGCAACCGGTGGGTCGAGCCTTCAGCGAATAAGGGCAGCGATGCTGGCAAATCCTTCCCTTCCAGCCTATAGTGAAAATTACCAATGGAGAGCCGCGCGGCTAAGATCGTGTTCGCAAATGCTTGCCAAACCATCAGCTGTTCTAAGCTGCCAGATATTGCGAGACCTTGTGCGACAGACGAATTTCAACCTTCAGACGCATATCGCCTTGGGGAAATTTATTGCTCACAACGCATTTGTGAATTTGGTCAGTGTGGCTAAAAATCCCGTCCGGATAATTTTGGGTAAGCCAAAGAAAAAACCAAATAATACAATTCTTAAGCTACTTTTCCAGCATTTCATTGGGATCCGCAAAATACAATCTCTTACCTGCGGTTCTCCTAACGATGAAGGCACCGGTTCACAGGCGATTCTGGTGATGCTCGGGATAAATTTCGCGCGCAGACTGGACGCGGCCTATGTCCACAGCCCCTTTACCCAACTGCACCAAGCCGACGTGCCCGGCGGCGAATACGAAAAGGCGTGGGATCAGGCGCTGAACCTTGGTGCACACGAAACACACAATCAGGAAGCTGGCCGCCAGCCCATAGAATTTTGTGATATCTATGAAAATTACATTTTCAGAAAATACTTCACAAAAATATTGTATGAAGATTTTAATTTTGCGAGGCTTTCTTTCTTAGAAAAATCGAACCTCCCGAAATGCAAAGATTATACAAAAGAAATATCAATCGGTATACACGTCCGTCGAGGTGAGGTCAGCAGCGAACGAAACTCATTCATGTGGTCAGATATTGAATTTCAAAATAACGTAATAAACAATATTACGTCGATTTTGAACGAACGCGGCCTAGTATCCAGCGTATTTATAGTATCTCAGGGCGACAAGGATTATTTTGCGCGCTTGGACCGACCGATTGACGCCTTCTATCTCGACGCCCCGGCGCTGCATTCCTTCAAGCACCTGGTGACCGCCGACATATTGATAATGGCCAAGAGCCGCTTCAGTCACCTCGCTGCACTGTTTTCAACCGGCGTCACCCTGTTCCAGCCCTGGCGCGATTTGCCGAATGAAAATTTTGCAGTGCCGTTGCCGATGGATGACTGGATCGGCTGTGATCCTGATGGGTCGTTCGATGAAGCAGCTTTTCGCAAACAACTCGATCAATTGCTTGTGGCAAAGTCAGCCGGGCGGCTACCGGCGATGGACAGCCGCCCAGCAAGCGCCTAGAACCCAAGCCATCCCCGGGGAGTCGTGTGACTGAGAGGTAGGTGTAAACGCCCTACGACCCGTTGAACCTGAACCCGTTAGCACGGGCGGAGGGAAGGGTTGCCGCTGCCCATGCGCTCCCTGCCCGCCCCGCCCCACGAAGGAAGCGCGCATGGCCGACATCAATAGCAAGTTCGAAATTGGCGTTACCACCGGGGCGATCCGCGGATCGAAGAAGATCCATGTCGGCCCGCTCGGAGTTGCCATGCGCGAGATCAGCCTTGAGCCGAGTTCGGGCGAGCTGCCGGTGCGGGTCTATGACACCTCAGGCCCCTATACCGACAGCGAAGTCACCATCGATATCTCGGCAGGCCTGCGCGAAATACGCAGCGACTGGATCCGCGCGCGCGGCGATGTTGAGGAAGTAAACCAGCGCGAGGTCAAGCCTGAGGACAATGGTCAGCTCGGTCCCGATCGTTCGGGCGGCGTCCCCGCTTTTCCCAATGTGCGCCGCCGGGTGCTGCGCGCCAAGGCTGGCAGTAATGTCAGCCAGATGCACTACGCCCGCCAAGGCATCATCACGCCTGAGATGGAATATGTCGCCACGCGGGAAAACCTTGGGCGGGCAATGCTCAAGGAATATAAGCGCGACGGCGAAAGCTATGGCGCGCAAATTCCTGATTTCGTCACCCCTGAATTCGTCCGCGATGAAGTCGCACGCGGCCGCGCGATCATCCCCAGCAACATCAACCACCCCGAATCTGAACCAATGGCGATTGGTCGCAACTTCCTCGTCAAAATCAACGCCAATATCGGCAATTCGGCGGTGGCATCGGACGTCGCCTCTGAGGTCGACAAGATGGTTTGGTCGATCCGCTGGGGCGCGGACACGGTGATGGACCTGAGCACTGGCCGCAATATTCATGACACCCGCGAATGGATCCTGCGCAACGCGCCCGTCCCCATCGGCACTGTGCCAATCTATCAGGCGCTGGAGAAGGTCGGCGGCGTCGCCGAGGATCTGACATGGGAGATGTTCCGCGACACCTTGATCGAGCAGGCCGAACAGGGAGTCGATTACTTCACCATTCACGCTGGGGTGCGCCTGCCTTACATCCCGCTCGCGGCAAAGCGCATGACCGGGATCGTCAGCCGCGGCGGATCGATCATGGCCAAATGGTGCCTCGCGCATCACAAGGAATCGTT
>JAYVNC010000001.1:0-2526 GCA_043758655.1 Novosphingobium sp. | reverse complement strand
TTGTCTGCCGCCTGCATCGCCACCTGATTAATCTTCATATTAGCCAGCATGAACCAAGTGAGCTCAGTTCCATAGAGTCCGGCGGCGGTCAGGAATGGCAGGATCAAGGCAAATTCAGTCGCCGCGACACCAGACTGGGCGCGCAAGAGTTTGCGGAAGAAAGGGCGGGGGCGCTGCATCAGCAGTTCTTTGTCGTTACGGTTGTGGTTTGCTGGGCGAACGGCTGATTGCGCAGCACGGTCGCGCTTGACAGAGTCACGATGGGTGAAAATCCAAACATTCCCGCCATAGCGAACGGCCGGGGATAGGTCACTTTTGCGGTATAGACCACCGCATCGCGCGCGCCTCCTTGGCCGGTTTTGCCGCGATCAGAATCCCAAGAGCTGTTGCCGTTGGCATCTTCATAGGGCTCGCCGCTATTGCATACACCGTTGCCATCGACATCGGTGAAGGCTTCAGGGCTGCCGACTACGCTAAAGGTCGTGTAAGCTTTACGGGTAAATGCAAGCGTGGCACCCGGAACAACACGTTTTACCGCGGTGGAAACTATCAGATCCATTGATGCCGCTGTAGAGCCTTCGATGGTTGAATTGCGTCCCGCCTCTTCCATCGATCCTTGCAGCATCGAATTGACATAGAGGGTGTAACCCAGATCATAGGTTCCCAGTAGCATCATCAGCAAAACCGGCGCAATCAACGCGAATTCAACCACCGTTACGCCGTCCTGTCGCGCGGCCAGCCTGTGGATCAAGGCGCGAAAGGCGGTTATTTCGACACCCGCAGATCACCCATGGAACCAGCGATGGTGTTGAAGATGTTAGTGAGGGCGGAGGCATTGCCTGCATAGAAAGAATGGCCTGGCCCGGCGCAGCTAGACAATACCGGGTTCAGAGCCTGACCAAAGCCAATCACCCATACCGTGACGTTGCGCTTTTTCACTTCGTTGCAGGCGACGGTAAAACGATTTTCCACGGTTTGGGTGAGCGTGAGGGGCGAACTGCGCGACCAGCGGCGCTGATCGAGCGATTCGATGCCATAGGCCCCGTAGGTCAGTTCATTGGGTGCAGTCAGGCCATCGGTCAGGAAAATGAGGTTGCGGTTGGTTGGGCCGCTAGACAGGTCGGCATTCTCACTGGCAAAAATTCCAGTCGGTGAAATCAGGCGGCCGCCCCAGATCATTCCAATATCGTGATAGGTGCTGCCAGCGGGGCTCAGCGAATCAACATAGGCTGATACCTCCGCCGAAGTCATTTCATCCAGTTTGTGCGCCGGGGCGGGGCAGGCTGCATATCCATTCCATCCCGCCTCAATGTAATCATTGTCGCTGTCCTCCCCCGCGGGTGTCCACGGCCAGCTAGACCAGTTCGACCAGGTCAGACTGTGAAGGTAGGCAATGTCGGGTAGCGCCATTTTCCACTGGGTATCGACGTTTCCAGATGTTGGAACCAGATCAAGGTCGAGATCGCGTGCCTTGGTCAAATCTACGTTGGCATAGTCCGAAATTTCGTAGCTCTTACGTTCTTCGATACAGCCGTTGAACCAAGCATCATAACTAGTTGCATTGTCGGGATCACCGCCCATCATGACGCTAATCCTCCCGCCGAGTGGTGGATTATTTGGATTGGCATCCTTAAGTGCGGTTAGATCTTCTGAAACCAAGCCATAGTGCCAAGTATAATCTGGAACGGTTTTCTTTCCCAGATATTTTTCTGAATAGATGTAGATATAGTGGATATATTGTGTCTGAGATACGTTGTATTTGTTCTCAGGCGCGACACCGCAGCTAACGCTCAATCCATCGACATCATAAGTGTAATTGACCGTTCCGTCAGGATCCGTTTTCTTATTTATGAGAGTCCAAGTTGCCGTTGAATTTGGGCAATCTGCTGCTCCCTCGGTATAGCTATTGGTTTGTGCGCCGCTGATATAAGTATAAGACGTCTGGTAATTGTCGGACTGCTTGGTCAACCCGGTGTCTTTCTGGACCCGGCCATGATAGGACCAGCTATCGGCCAGCCACGAAGACTTGAGCAAAAAGCCGACATTGACGTTCACCGAATAAGGGACAAATCCATAGCGGATGCGCGTCCCCGCAGTCTTGGCAGCTTCGAGCTGGCTGTAAAATCCTTTGACCGTATCGCGCAGCACTTCAATTTTCGGCTTGCTGTCGCCAGAATTGGTATCCCGCATTGACCCGGTGGTATCGAGCACCATCATGATGTCGGTGTTGGAAAAGTTGACCTTGGCCTGACATTTGACCGCCAGCGCGAGGTTGTTGAAGCCGAAAATCCGCATCAGCGTCGTTGGGACCGATACAGTGGCGGTGCCGGAGACTGACGAATCCGCCTCAACATTCATCGCAAACGTGCGCGATACGGTGCCGTAGGAACCTGACAGAAAGTTGACATCAAAGAACCGATCGCCCGCTTGTTGTACGTCCGCCGTCGGAACGCTTGAAGCGACGGCAGTGCTGCCAAGTTTCTTTCGCGCCGCGAGCACGCCCGAATCGCAGGCTTGCTGCAACCG